>JAUMZC010000063.1 GCA_030528295.1 Corynebacterium sp. | reverse complement strand
CTGGTGAACGCTTGTGCATGATGTAATTTCCCGTCACAAATTCCATTTTTCCGGCGGTTTTTCCGGCGGATTTTATGGAATCTGTGACACGTGCCCACAACACATCCCCGAAACTGTGACCCACAACACTTTTCCTGAGCAGTGACCACGTAGAACGTTGCACCGAACGTGGCGTCGAGAAGCAATGCCAAATTAGAGCGGACGCGCGCCCAGTTCCTGCTGAAGCATTTCAATGGCGATTTCGCGGGCGTCGCGGTGGTCGCGGGTGCCGGACTCGGTGATAGCCTCCTCGACCATCGCCGCCTCCTCCTCATCGCGCTGCCTCGATGCATTCGCTAATCCATTCGAACCATACGGATTTTGCTGCCGAACTGATTGGCGATCTTCTGCCGCAGGCACGTTATCTACCTGCGGAATCCCCTCATCAGCCGAATAACTGTACGGATCCTCAGGTTCGGGTGGGAGCGGCACGCCATCTGAAAATGTGGGGTTGTTACGCAAACGTTCGTTCCCTCTGGCGGCTGCCTCCTCCCAACGTTTCGGCTTCCGAGGTGGCTCCTGTTTTTCCGGAGTTTTCGGACCCGAGCCCATGAATGTAGCCGCGCCGGGCGCCCCAGGACTCGCAGCATTCACCCCAGGACCTGAAGTACCTGAAGCCCCCACGGCACCCCGCCCACCAATCGCTTCTGCATTCGAAGGGACTGAAGACCGTTGACCATATTCTCGAACATACCGATCGTCGGAATAGGTGGTTGAAACGTCATGTTGTGGTGTCGCTGGGCGTTGCGGTTGTTGCTCAGGTTGCGGTTGCGCCTGCCCACCTAACTTCGCAGGCTCCTTCCATACCGCCGCAGGAGGAGCCGCGGGCTGTGCCGCCTCGGGTGCTCTCGAAGTTTCTTGTCGACGCCGCGGCATCGGCGATGTTTGCGAGGGTTGCGGCATTGCGGGCTCGGGTGCCTGCTGAACCGGATCCCTCAATTGGTGCCGATTGGCAGGAGACGTAGCCTCACTAGGCATTCGCTGCGGCACCGGATACGCAACTTGCGGCTGTGCTGGCGCAACCTTCGGAGCCTGGTGCACTTGAGCAGCGGGAACCCCCTGTGGCTCCGGCGAAACGCGCGGCTCCTGCATTACTTGCTGGTTTTGCGGCTTTGGAGCTTCTGGTTTCCATTCGGGAGCTGCGGAAACAGGGTTGAATCCAGCTTGTTCCGGGTCGGTGCCAACTACGCACTGCACACGCAGATCGTAGCCGAGTTCAGACTTCAACACCGCGATAATGTCCGCGTTATTGTTGGGGTCGTTAATACGCGCGGCAAGTGCACCGGTGTTGTGCCCAATGACCAATGTTTCTTCTCGGATCCCGAGAACTTTCGCCTCGGTAAGCATAATCGCGGCCACTTTGTTGGCCTTGTACACCTGTTCCCGAACATAGGCCCATTTGCGACGAATTCGATCTTCGCGCGTCTCCTCAACTGGCGCAGGAGTTTCAACAGCCTGCGGCGCTGGGGTTGACGCACTCACCTGCGGCGCTGGGGTTGGCGCACCCGCATCCGTCTCCTGGGACGCCCCAGCAACCGCAGCCGGGCGCGTTTTTGGAACTTCAGCCTGGCCTGAAACTTCGATCGGCTTAGCGGGCGTTTGTTCGGATTGAGCCTGGGCCTCCGCATTCGCTCGCTCTCGTGCCAACCGCTGAGATCTACGCTCGAATACCCTTCCGGAACCGGTCTTCGGAACCGCTTCAATTTTCGACGCCTCGACCGCCGCAGGTGGCACCTCGCCCATCAGCATTTTGGCGCACAGGATTTCCAATAATAGGCGCGGACTCGTAGCACCACGCATACCTGTAAGCCCATCATTGACCAGGGTGGCCAATCGACTCAATGAACCACTTGCAAACTGTTGGGCTTGCGTACTCAAAACGCCTGCACGATCGGTGGGAGCGTCCACCAAACCCAGTGATAACGCGTCCGGAACCGCCTGCAAAACCATGAGGTCACGCAGTCGATCTAGAAGGTCCACCGTAAAGCGACGAGGATCGTAACCGGCCTCAATCACATCATCCACAGCGACGAATAACCCAGCGTTATCCTGCTCAGCCAAAGATTCGATCGCGGCGTCAATAAGCGTGTCGTCTGTAACACCTAACAGCGGTACAGCCAGGTCATATGTGAGGCCATCGGGACCAGCGCCAGCGAGTAATTGATCCAGCACAGAAAGCGAATCGCGAGGAGAGCCGCCACCGGCCCGGATGACGAGGGGGAACACGGCGTCGTCAACATAAACGCCTTCAGCCGCGCAAGTACGTTCGAGCAGGCCGCGCATCGCGGAAGGTGTCAGCAGGCGGAATGGATAATGATGCGTCCGTGAACGAATCGTACCGATCACACGTTCTGGTTCAGTCGTAGCAAAAATGAAAATCAAATGCGCAGGCGGCTCTTCAACAATTTTCAAAAGAGCATTCGAGCCTGCAGTACTAATCATGTGGGCTTCGTCGATGATGAACACACGGTAGCGAGACTCCGCCGGGGCATAGAACGCACGGTCGCGGAGGTCGCGCATATCGTCCACGCCGTTATGGCTCGCGGCGTCCAACTCGGTAACGTCAAGGTTCCCGGGCCCACCAGGTGCCAAACTGCGGCAGGAATTGCACACACCACACGGGGTGGATGTTGGGCCATGCTCACAGTTCAGGGAACGGGCCAGAATTCGCGCCGAGGATGTTTTGCCGCAGCCACGAGGGCCAGAAAACAAATAGGCATGATTAATACGCCCGGTATCCAACGCGACCGAAAGTGGACGCGTAACATGCTCCTGGCCAACGACCTCGCCGAAAGTCGCAGGACGATATTTGCGATAAAGAGCCACGACGTAGAGCCTACCTGTGCAATCCGAAAGGGACAGAACTAGCGCTTCAAATCCATCAAATCAACATTTTCTTGAATAAGCGCCTCCTGCAATGCGGCCACACCGTAGGTGTGCGCATGGATAAATTCGTCATCTGTTAACGGAATGAGCTGGCACAAGGTGGTAAACCGATCTTCCTCCTGCACCTGCGGAACACCTTGTTCCCACACGAAAGGCGAAATCAATAGCCCATGGCTCACACTCAAACTTTGCATGATGTCACTCGGGCCATACACCCCCATGCCCGGCAGCAATGTGCCGGGTTGAGCATGGTAGGAAGTGGTCGCGGAATTTGTATCCACCAACATTGTTAACGCAGATGCTACAAGCGCAGAAACCACACGTTCCTCTGCCCGCGCCACTGTGAAGATTTCACAGCGTACCGGTATTTCTGTGCCGGTGAGGGATAGTCCTGTATCCACCTCCCCAAAGTCTGCTGAACACGCCAGACACTCCCCTGCCCCCAGTTCAGCCGTGGCCATATGAAAACCAACGGTTTGTTCAAACCGAAGCGAGCAGGGGAATATACTGTCGAGCCAATAGGCAGTCTCTTTAAGGTTCACTACTTTCCAAACTTCTCTGCCGCAGCGAGAAGCACGCAGGTAGCTACGCCATCCATCGCTACCTCAACTTCGGACACTGGTGGCAGTGAGGGGGCAAGGCGAATGTTGCGGTCATTCGGATCCTTCTTCAGTGGGTAGGAGGATCCCGCCGCAGTCAACGCGATACCTGCTTCTTTCGCAAGTTCAACTACGCGCGACGCGGTGCCATCGACAACGTCCAGGGAAATAAAGTAGCCGCCGGTTGGCTTCGTCCAGGTAGCCACACCATACTTACCTAAACGCTCTTCCAAGATTTCCAACACACGCTGGAATTTCGGCGCCAAGGACTCGGCATGCTGTTGCATCACTTTTCGAACACCCTCAACATCACCAAAGAAGCGTGCATGCGCAAGCTGGTTAATCTTGTTTGGACCAATGCCCCGAACATTTGCCTGCGTTCCGTACCAATCGAGGTTGGATTTCGAGGAGGCAAAGAAGGAAACGCCAGCGCCAGCGAAGGTGATCTTCGAGGTCGAGGACATAAACCAGAAACGGTTTGGGTTACCCGCCTTTTCCGCAAGCTCCAACACGTTAATGACCTCTGGGAACTCCTTGGTCAACGTATGAATCGCGTAGGCGTTGTCCCATACAATGCGGAAGTCTGCCGCGGCCGTCGTCATGCTTGCTAGTTCTTCGCATACCTTGCGGCTGAAGGTGACGCCGGTTGGGTTAGCGAACATCGGGACGCACCACATGCCCTTGACCTGCGGATCTTTGACCAACTCCCGCACTGCAGCCATATCTGGGCCGTCTTCTTTGATCTCTACCGGAATCATCTCGATGCCAAAGTGCTCGGTGATGGTGAAGTGGCGGTCATAACCCGGAACCGGGCAGATCCACTTGACCTTATCTTCTTTGCACCATGGGCGCTCAGAATCCTGCGTGCCCCAAATCCATGCAGCACTGATCAAATCGAACATAATGTTGAGGCTGGAAGCATCGCCCGCCCACACGTTCTCCACCGGGATGCCCAACGTGTCCGCCCAGATCTTACGGATATCAATGATGCCCGTCAGGCCACCATAGTTACGGCAATCAGTGCCGTCTGCGGCAGTAAAATCACCTTCACCGGGAAGGGAAAGCAGCCCATTTGAAATGGAGAGTTGTTCAGCAGATGGTTTTCCTCGGGTGAGGTCAAGCTTTAAGTTTCGGGCTTTGAGCTCCTCATACGCCTTATCAATTTCCGACTTAAAGTCGGCGAGTGCGGTCGAATCAAAATCCTGCAACTGCAAAGTGGGCCACCTTCCGCGGTGAAACGACATCAACTTATCCTGGCGCGCACTGGCTGACGTGGTTACCCCGACGTAGCCTCGCCCAACCTACTGTAGCTGCTCCCCCACCGCACTACTAGCCTTGCACAACACATAAAAATACCCCCGTTACAGAGAGGGGGAAATATAGGGGACTCCGCGCACCCGTCAGAGCTCGCTGACCCTTGCTGCATTCCTGCCCTGGGGGAGTTCACAAGTTACACGCCACACGGAGTCCTGCGGGCAACTTTAGCACACCTCCACAACTATTGCGTATCGACGCCCCCGCCAACCCAGCTTCAACCAGCAGTTTGGCGTTTTCACAGCCCCCGGTGTACAGTCTTTGAGGAACACAGCGCATATGGTGCTGAGTTTGACTGGAGGATTCGACTAGCGGCCTATGTCGCACGCCTGGAACGCGTGTTGGGAGCAATCCCTCAGGGGTTCAAATCCCCTATCCTCCGCCACTACAACCTCCAACCTAATGAATAGGTTGGAGGTTTTATTTTTTGATCACTTCCTCGATCCTGGGGATCATTAGAAGAGCGAAGTTGCCTAATTGAACTACAAACATAGGTGTCAACTTCCGGAAGTTTAAAGACTGAACATTACCCACATAACTGCACTTGTATCATTCTGGGTGATACAAATGAAGAATTTCGAGGCTTTAGAGACCCTAGAAACAGCCGCCGCAGAACAATGGGGAATTATCACCACCGCCCAGACCCAACGAGAAGAGATAAGCAGACTTCAGCTCGGACGTTTGGCAGATAAAAACACTTTGATGCGAGTACGTAGGGGAATTTACCTTGTACCATCAGCACAACACGGGTCTTCATTAGACATTCGTGTTGCTTGGGTTGTCCTCGGAGGGGATATGTTTCCTGCAACGAGTGTTCACCGATTCTCCCAATCCGATGGATTGGGTGCTTAAAGGCGGGACCGTGTTGCTAATACGTAATGGCTATGGCCGCTTCACACAAGATATTGATTTAGCGCGAGCCAAAATCTGCGCTATGTATGAAACCCATCATGGTAAATCGAGTAATCGTTTTCACGATTTAGCCGACATTGTTCAGATTGTCTGTACACAAAATTTTTCTGTAGCAACATCGCCTGTCCAACTAAGCTGATTTCCCCAGCCCTCAATGGGAGAAAATGTGCAAGCAAAATGCTCCCACCTATGGACTCCCCCAACATCTTCATTCTTTGCAGGCTTCACTGGACTTTGCTGGAGCATGCCTCAACGAAGTGCTGCTACGTAAATCTGGGAAGATTAACGAATATCCTCTCGTATCAACACAACGCTACAACATCCATCCACCAACCGAGATGTTCAGCTTCTTAGACCATTGCTGATTTTTCGTGTACACCTTGCAACGAAAGCCGATTTAGCAGTTTCAAATTTACTTCAAATAGGTAATTAAGGTTTGTGCTACCCCCTATTGCTCAGGCACTTCCGCGCTGCTACCTATGGTTTTATGTTAAGCCGAAATCCCAATACAATAAGCGCGGCATACGATCCAGTTTTGCCTGAACCAAAATGGGCTAAGAGAATTTCTACAATTCCCCCCATTATTTTCCAATCCTTCGTGGTTTCTGGCGCCGCAGCAGCTGGCTATTTCGGCGTTGACCACCTCCCGATCGCCGTTCTTTGCGGCGCCGTCGCACTTTTTGGCCTCATCCTAGGAAAGCTCCGTGATGGTCGCCGGAAAGTGCTCGAAAAAGAGCGCCATACTGCACAAATGGTCGCACTTGAGTCCATCGTCAGAGAGCTTACTCGCGCTACCCAAGACCTAGGCGATACGTTCAATGTGCAGGATCACGCACTCCATGAAATGCGTCTCAATAACACTCGGCGCACTATTCTCAGCCTCGTCAAAGACCGGCTCGGTCCTGGCAGTGGCGTTCGGGTCAACCTGTTTCTGGTCACAAATATTGACCCCATTGAACTTCGTGCCGCCACCTGGGGCCATGATGGCAGAAAGAGTCAACGCTCAAATAGGATATTCACTGCCAACGACGAATCCTTGCGCCTCGCGCTGCATTTAAACGAAGGGCGCTACGAACCGGATACTTCCGAGATCCCTGACGAAAAATTCAACTACGAATGTTTTGCCACCATGCCAGTAAGCAATGCGGACAAACTATTCGGATTGCTCACAGTTGATGCTCCTGAAGCAGACGATATTGATCGCTTCGAAGCCACGATCCTCCTCAACCAGTTCGCGTCACTGCTCGCCCTTACGTTTATTAATGATCCTCAAGCCCTGAGTGTCCCCATCGGCGACAACGCCACTCAACTACATTCCCTTTCTGCTCATGATTCCGACAGATTAGCTATCACAGACGCAGAACTAGTACTGGAAGACTAACCACCGGATAACTTGAGCTTTCGCGCACGAAGAAACCCCAGCTGAAATCAGCTGGGGTTCTTTTATGAGACTACGTTAGCCTCGGTTTTTGCGTCCTCGTACTGCCAGGAAGATACCTGCCGCAGTGATGATGATCGCCACAACGCCAATTCCAATGACTGAAGCGCCTGTGTTTGCAAGTACTCGCTTGAAAGGAGCACCTGACGCCACTGCTTGTTCGCCTTGTTGGATACGTTGCGCACTCTGATCTGCCGTGACGTTGCCACCGTTGTCGGAGCTTCCGGCATTGCCGAACAGAAGTGGGATGAATGGGATGAAGGCAATCCAGCCGCCTCCGCCGCCACCGCCGCCTTCGCCGCCGTCACCTGGGCCTGGAGGGAATGGGCCTGGAACGTTCGGGATGGGGTCGTAGGTGTTGGTGAAGGTTACGGTTGCTTTGTCGCCCTTCTTGTCGATCTTGATCACCTGCGGATCAGCGATCTTCAAGGTAAAGCCTTTGACCTGAGCGGATTCGGAAACTTCGAAGATCGAGCATTCGGAGCCGGTGCGGATCTGTTTGCCAGAGTCAACTGGCTTGCCGTCGCCCTTCACTTTCAGTTCGCCTTCCTGACGGTCGGTGCACTTGTAGGTGAAGGTGAATTCTTTCTCGGCGGCTTTGTCAGCTGGCAGACCCTTGACGTTTTTCGCAATGGCAAATGTGCCAGTGTGGAAACTGTATTCGTTGGTGAAGGAGGTCTCAATCACCTGGTCTTTCGCCGTGATGGTGATGGTTTGGGCCTCCGGGGCCTTCAGGTCAAAGCCAGCGAGTTGTGCCTGCTCAACGTTTTCTTTGATGGCACACTCGGTACCCACTGGGATGTTCATACCGGATGGGGTCACACGGCCATCACCAGGAACCAGGACGGTTGTGGATTGGCCGTCTTTGCAGGTCACGTCGAACGCAAATTCCTTAGCCTTGAGGAGTTTCTCCAGGTCACCCTTAACGGTTTTGGCAATTGAGAAGGTGCCACGATGCCGGGTATAGGTGTTGGTGGACTTCACAACGTGAGTAGTGCCGTTTCCGATGGTGAACGTAGCGACGTCGCCGTCAACGCGGGCTGGCTCGACAGCTGCAGGTTCAGCGGCCCCGGCACGAGGCTGATCGGCGGGCTCAGCAGGCGCTTCGTCACCAGCAAGCTCGGCAGGCTTCTCGCCGGCTTCGTCGCCAGGTACAGCTACCTCATCACCGGCGGCAGGGGCTTCATCTCCAGCCGGTGCCACATCGCCAGCGGGAGCTGGTGCAAGTGCGGCGGGTTGCGGGACGTCGACAAGCCCAATCCCATCGGTGGTGACGGTGAGGGTGTGCGCCCAATCAGTGTTGGGTGCGGAAGCGTCGAGTTCCTTGACCTGGCACTGTGCGAGCTCAGGCACGTCGGTGATGGTGGTGGACTTGCCAGCCTCGACGCTAGCCTCGCCTTCCTTGACTACCTTGTCGTTGAGGGAGCAGGTGTACTTGAACTTGAATTCTTTCGGTGCGAGTGCGGCGCCGTCGCCAAGCAGTGACTTGGAGATTGTGAATCCACCTTTGTTTTGGGTGTAGTTGTTGGTCACTACGGCGGTGGGTTCTTTGTCTTTGCTGATGGTGACGGTGTCGTTGAGCTCGCCGTCGAGGGTGAGCACAACGGCTGGGGTGTAGCCTGCGCGGTCTGCGCTGCCTGGTTGCTCCCAAACTTTGCAGACAGTACCGGTTGGGATGTTCTCCACAACGTGCTCTTCGTTGCCGCCGAGCTGCACGGTGACTTCTTCAGCCGCGCCGCACTTGTACGCGATGTCGAATTTCTCCGCGCCGAAGTTGCCGTCGCCGGTGACCTGCTTCCAAATCTTAAACTTGCCGACGTCGCGGGTGTAGGTGTTCACCATATGTGCAGGCACCACTTGGCCCGGGTTGCCAATAACAATCGTGACTGGGGCAGGAGTTTGAAGTGTATATCCTTCACGCTGCGCGGAGCTGAGCTTTTCTGTGATGGTGCACTTGGTACCAACCGGGAACGTCTTATCGCCTGGGGTACGTGGTTGTCCTGCGGTAACACCGGTGATTTCACCTGATTCGTCGCCACAAACATATCCGAAGTCGAAGGTGCCTGCTTCAAATTCTGCAGGGTTCGCACCATTGATTTCGAGTTCTTTCACTACCTCAAAGGAGCCCTTTGCCGTGTACTTATTCAGGAAGCTCACGGTGGATTTGGCCGCGTTGATGGTGACCTGCTGCGGCGCCGGGATGAGCACGTCGTAATGCTCAACTCCTGCTTGTTCCGAAAGTTCAGTCACCGTACAGGTAGTGCCATAGGTGAAGGTAGCCTCAACGGTTTTTGCCTCGTTGGCGGGAACGTCCCTAACCTCACCGCGCTGTTTGTCCGAGCACTCATAGCTGAATGAGTACGTCCGTCCTTGCGCGTCATTTCCGGCGAGACCTTCAGCGATTTTACGGACCTCAAACGTGCCCTTTGGCGTGATCGAGTTCGTGAGCAGCACGTCGTGGGCGGTATTAGCCACGATCTCAACAACCGCTTTCCGTCCGTCTTCGAGGATTTCAATCTTGTCATTGGGATCCTCGCCGAACTTGCCGCGGCCAAACACAGGGTCTTGCCATTGCTTGTCCCCAGGAAGATCAAGCTCAGTGAGCGTCACCTTGGTGCCAGGATTCAGGCCATCGAGCACCGCCGGTGCGGGGTTATTTTCAGCCTCAAGGTTCGTGGTGCCCTTCAGCTTCAGATCCTTTTGCCCGCCGTCCCAGGTGGCACGCACGGTGTACTCGAGGTCCTTAAGTCCCTCTTCGCCCTCAGGGGCTTTTACCAGCTTGTGGATGATAATCCCGCCCTTGGTGGGATCACCAGATGCGTATGCACGAATGAAGTAGTCGGCGTGCAATTGCCCCTTGAGCGCATCCTTAACACCGGAGATCTCGGCTTCGTTGGCGACCTTTTGGCCATTTTGGTAAGCGTCCAAAGGAACCATCGTATACAACGCGATCCGGTAGACCTCGTTAGCTTTCGTCTCGTTGAACGTCACGGTGGCTACGGAATTTCCTTCCGGAGTCTCAGACCACTCGAGGGTGTAGCGATCCTTCGCCAGGTTCTGCGCAGTTCCGCGTGGGGAATCAGAAATCAAGTTCCAGTTGCCGCCCGCTTCGCCTTCCTGAGCCATATCGCGAACGCGCACGTAATCAATCGACTTCCCGCTGCCGTTAAGGAATGGCCGCTGAGGCTTTGACACTACGTCTCGGACAACCATCTTTCCGCCGTTACCAACGACGAGAATCATCCAGCTAAAGCGCACTTTGTCAGGCTCCGGGGCACTCCAGCCGAACTTGGCGTTGTTTGGTTGAAGCTTGTTGTTATTGACCGTGCCTGGTTTTTTACCGATATGGTTCTGATGTTTAGTGAGGGCCTCGATGGAAATATTGATCTTGCCAATCGGGAACTCTGTCTGATCGATGGACGTTACTTCCCGAACCTGAATTTTTGCCTCGTATCCACCTTGGAGATTTTCCGAGTTGCGTTCCACAAAGTCAGTGAAGACGCACTTCAGTGTTTCCACATTTTGATCGCAGTTAGCAACGATTTCTTGTTTGTTGTTGTGCGAGTACGTCATCTTGGGATGAGCCTCGGTGAACTTCAACCATTTGGGAAGCTGAACCGCAATAAAGTCATTGGCTTTGGGCTTTTGAGCCCCTTCAGGAACCTTCCAAGTGAACTTGAAGTTAGCCCAATCGCCGGCATACAGGGGATCTTCCGCTTTACCACTCGAACGCGTTACCGACGCTTCAGTTATATACTCTTGCGTCCGGTCGACCCCAACATATGTGCTATCCCCACCTGCTTGTGCTGGCTCTTGCGCCTGCGCCACGGGCATTTGGAGTATTGACAGTAGCACTGCCAGTACCGCAACTATTGCGGCAAACACACGCGACCCGAGATTACGGGTCACGCATTCTCCGAGATTCATCTCTCTCCTTTAACCAAGGGAACTTAAGGCAAATAGGTTATTACCTGCAGTTTTCCTGCAGCCTCTCTATTTTCACAGACCAATAGAAAACAACCTTTGAATATACTAACGCATTTCTTAAGGTAGCACGAGTGCATAAATGCATCACTACCTGCGATTATGAGAATCTTTGGAATAATAGCAGACGCTCTATTAGGTTTTGCTTAAATTTAGTTGACTGCTATACATTGACATAAATAAAACATTTAGCCTCAAGTTACAATTCACAAAACGTATTAAATTCATGCGGGCTTCAAGTGTTCCAACTGGTCAACTAAGGCCCAACTATGTAATCATCTACATTCATGACAACTCCCGCCCGCTACATCCCCGTGCAGAAAACTCTGTACCCAGTGTTGCTTGCACTGTTTGTTGCTGTATTTGTGATTTCCAACATAACGGCGACTAAAGCCGTCATGCTCGGCCCGATTATCACCGATGGCGCATTCTTTCTATTCCCCCTTGCGTACGTCGTCGGTGACGTCCTTGCCGAATGCTATGGGTTCCGCTCCACCCGGCGAGCGATCTGGACGGGATTTTTTGTCACGATCTTGGCAGTAGCATCGTTCTATATTGCGATTGCCCTCCCAGCAGCGGATTTCTATGAACACCAAGAGCAATTTGAAACCGTGCTCGGATTGGTTCCGCGTATTGTCCTCGCTAGCCTCGCGGGGTACCTTATCGGCCAGCTGCTGAATTCCTGGGTGCTGGTCAAACTCAAAGAAAAGACTGGCGAAAAATCGCTGTGGGCACGGCTGTTGGGCTCCACAATCATCGGCGAATTCGGCGATACGCTGGTGTTTTGCCTCATCGCCGCCCCCGCAATTGGCATCACCACCGCCGCCGACACCATGAACTACACATTGTTTGGCTTTGCGTGGAAAACCGCAGTTGAGATCGCGGTGATGCCGCTCACCTACCTTGCTATTCGCTGGGTTAAGCGCCGCGAAGACTACTAAGTATTGAGCTTTACGACGCCCAGACCATCACTATTTGGTGGCAACTTTGGCGTAGTACCTCCCCAAGAATTCGTCACGGTAAGCCTCGAAATATCCGCCGTCGATAGATGCGCGGATATTGTCAACCAAACGAACCATAAAGTGCAGATTATGGAGGGTGCACAGCGTGCCTCCGAGGTACTCCTTCGCACGCAGCAAGTGGTGGATATACGCCCTCGAATAATTTTCCGAAACGTATCCGCCAAGCTCCTCATCAATGCTTTCGAAATCGCGTTTAAACTGTGCTTTCGTCAGGTTTACACGGCCATCCAACGTATACACGCCTCCGTGACGCCCTAGTCTCGTCGGCGCCACACAGTCGAATGTGTCTGCGCCCGATGCAATGGCAGTAAACAGATCGTCTGGTTCCGAAATCCCGAGCAAATGCCGCGGACGACCCTCCGGAAGTTCGTCGCACACCCATCCGACAATCGTGCCAAGATTTTCCTTTTCCAATGCCCCGCCGATGCCATACCCTCCGAAGCCACGGCGCCCTTGAGCCTCCGCGGCGTCGGAAAGCGAAACTAAACCGCGGGCCGCCTGACGCCGCAGGTCTTCGTATTGTGCGCCCTGCACAACACCCCACAAACTCTGCAACGGTTTACCTGCGCGCGCATTGGTGAGTCGCTCGTGTTCGTCCAAGCAACGTTGTGCCCAGCGGTGGGTGCGCGCGACGGAATCCTCTTGGTATTTTCGAGTGTCCACAAGCGTGGTGAGCTCATCGAAAGCGAACATAATGTCGGCGCCAAGTTGATGTTGGATCTGCATCGAAACTTCGGGCGTAAAGCGATGCTTCGAGCCATCGATCACGCTGCGGAAATCCACACCTTCCTCATCCACCTTCGCCATGCGGTCCCGATTCTTTGCGCGAATATCGCCTTCGGTGAGGCCGGTGGTATCCATCGCCAACACTTTCTTAAAGCCCACGCCAAGGCTCATCACCTGGAAACCGCCAGAGTCCGTGTAGGTGGGGCCATTCCAATTCTGGAACGCGGACAAGCCCCCGGCCTCATCAACAATGTCCGGCCCAGGCTGCAAATACAGGTGGTACGCATTTCCCAGGACCGCCTGAGCACCAGTGGAACGCACCTGCTCGGGTGTCAGTGTTTTCACCGTAGCTTTGGTGCCCACTGGGATAAACGCTGGCGTCGCAATATCACCGTGAGGCGTATGAATCACGCCTGTGCGACCATGGTCGGAAGATTCCAGGCGGGTGTTCAGTTCAAACGTGGTGTCTTGCGTCATGGAAGAAAAGTCTAGCTGTTGGGCAAAACCCTATTGCGCTGAACCTTCACGCAATGCGTGTAGCCTTTCCGTATTTTGGCGTTCCCGCTCCTCTTGGAGCCGGACCCACTCCGATTCCAACGCGGCACCTTCCACATCCACAACAGGAAGAATGCGATCCAACCAGGCGGGAATCCACCACGTTGCCCGCCCAAGCAAAAACATCGCTGCTGGGACCAAGCCCATGCGGACAAAGAAGGCGTCAAAGAACACACCAGCCGCCAGGGCAAAACCGAAGATCTTAATAAATGGCAATGGCTGGTCAATGAAGGCAACGAAGACCGCGATCATGATCAGCGCAGCCGACGTCACCACGCGGGAACCCAACGTATAGCCTTCGATAATTGATTCCTCCACGGCGTTGTACCGCAAATTTGTTGGTTTGCCTGCGATATGTGTGTAGTGCTCACGCATGCGTGACACCAGGAACACCTGATAGTCCATCGCCAAACCAAAGGTCACGCCAATAAGGAAGATCGGCATAAACGAGATCAATGGCCCCGGAGTATTCACCATTCCCCACAGGCCTTCTTGCCAGAACAGCACTGTAACGCCAAAGGCAGCACCCACTGAAAGCAAGAATCCAAGACCCGCGACCACTGGAACCATCACGGAACGGAATACAACCAGGAGCAATAAAATTGCCAGGCCCACCACAATGCCTAAGTAAATAGGCATTGCGTCAGACAGTTTCTGGGTAACATCCCGCTGAATCGGCGTGAGACCCGTGATACCAATGTTCACACCGGTGCTTTCCTCGATCACACCCTCCCGAGCACGTAGTGCGGACATAAGTTGGCTGGTCATGGTGTCTTCGGGCGCGTAGTTCGGGGTGAGCAGCAGCTGCGCGGCGTCGCTCTTCTCACTGACCCCAATGATTTGTGCATGTTTTACGCCTGGGTGCGTGGCGAATTGCTGAACGATGTGCTGAAACGACGCCAACGCCGCAGCCTTTTTCTTATCAAAAGATTCTTCTTTTCGCTCAGCCTCATCTTTCATGACGCCGACCAGAGGAGACAGGACCTGAGCATTCGCGTCGATCTCACGGGCATCCACCACTAACAGGAATGGCGCATTAATGCCAGGACCGAATCCTTCTGACATTAAGTCCGCGGATTTACGCTGGGTGGTATCGAGGTTAGAAATTGTGTCAGACGGCAGCGCTAAGTCGATTCGCATCACGGGAACAGTCAATGCGCCAAGGCTGAGCACAACGAAGGTGAGTACAACGGCTGGGAATCGGTGCACAAAGCTGACCCAGGTACGTCCCTTCGACCGAGCATATGGCCCTTTTTCTTCATCCGACTTACCAATTTTGGGGATCCGCAAACCAAACGCATACTGGCCCGCGACGCCGAGTAAAGCTGGCAAGAGTGTGAGGGCTACGAGCACCGCCACGGTAACGGTAAAGGCCGCTGCCAACCCCATGTAGGACAGGAATGGGATATTCACAATCGTCAGCGCAACCAGCGCAATCACCACTGTGAGTCCAGCAAACACCACCGCCGAACCAGCAGTGCCGACGGCCATACCGGCGGCTTCGTCTCTCGGTGCACGTTTATATTCACCACGGAAACGAGACACGATAAATAGGGCGTAGTCGATACCAACGGCAAGTCCAAGCATCACCGCCAAGACCGGAGTGGTGTTGTTCAGCGGTGCCCACGCGGTGGCCAAAATGATCGCCGCACTACCAATACCCACACCGATCACCGCTGTAATCAGCGGCAAACCCGCCGCAATCAGTGAACCGAAGGTAAACAGCAACACGATAAACGCGACACCAATGCCGATTAGCTCGCTCGTGGATTTAATCACCAGCGGATCACCGAATGCTGCACCACCGCCTTCAACTTGCAGACCCATATCGCGACCCGTCTGCATTGCGTCGCGGATCACCTGCCGGTGCTCGTCAGTGACAGCGGCGGGGCGCGGGACGTCGATACCAAACGTGGTGTAGCCGATTCGGCCATCATCACTGACTAAGCGGAGGTTATAGGCGTCTTTTTCCGCCATTGACAGTGGCAAACCGCTCTGAGTTTCCTGCTCAATAACCCCCAACATCAGTTCAGGGCCGAGATGAACCGGGTTGCCAAAACGACGTTTATCAGTCAGGTTCGGGAGGTCTTTTTCAATCCGTTCAATAACCGCGTCGATCGCTTGAGAATACTTAGGTTCATCCAGTCGGTGACCTTCTGGGGCCGCAAAAACAATGTTCACACCAGCCGATTCCAAGGGGTTTTTCTGATCCGGGAATAACTCAACAAGCGATTCGGCCGCTTGCTGTGAAGGTGTTCCCGGAATCGCAAAAACATCGTCGAAGCCTCGTTGAAATGCAGAGGCAGATCCTGCGATGGCAGCAAAAATCACTGCCCAAATAGCTAGTACAGCCCACTTTCGACGGTACGAGAGCCTACCGATGCGGAACAGCAACTTGGCCACGGTGAAGAAAGCTCCTCGGTTATCTCGACGGTGTTGGCAGAACGATTACAAAGCAGGCCGACGAAGGTCCATCAACCCTATCTCTCGAAAAGCCTACCTTGAGAGGTTCTTATGGGTATGCAACGAATTTACAACTTCCCGCTCCCATCTTCGCTAGCGGAAATCCACAGCGATGAGGTGAACGAAACGTCAAGATTTACATCGCAACCGGCGCAAAAAATGAAACACGAAAAAATAACCCCCAGCTCACATACATCAGCTAGGGGTTATTTCATGGTACTGGCGGTGGCGGGGGGATTTGAACCCCCGGTTGGGGATTACCCAACACTCGCTTTCGAGGCGAGCACCTTCGGCCGCTCGGA
>JAUMZC010000062.1 GCA_030528295.1 Corynebacterium sp. | reverse complement strand
TTCGAACCATGGAACCGAACAGCTCATACCAGCGACCGGCGACTGGGCGAATCTGGAATTGGTGCCTCGCGGTGGCTCGTTGAATGCGCTCATTGGATTGCTCCCCAAACTCCATGCGCCATGCTATTTCGTTCGGTACCGGACGAGTAATGGTAAAACGTGTCTTCGTCTGCGGTTACCTCGGAGTGAAATGATGCGGGAAGAAACGCGTGCTTTTATCAATTCATTAGCATGGGATGGGTGGGTTACTGCGATTACAGAGCAGCAACATCGTCTTGAGATCGAACGTTATGGAGGTGAACGGGCGTTCGACGTATTCCAAGGCCTGTTTATTGCAGAGTCAGCGTTTATCAGTTGGCTCGCATCGAAAAAACTATTGAATTCCCTCGCGCTTGATGACCGGGCGTTTCTCCTGCACCGGTGGGTAGAGATAAGCCCGATACGGATCGAAAATATCCAAGCGCAGGGGCGATCAAACGGCATCCAGAAATCAAGGAAAGCAAAGGTAGAGATACCAGATGTGTTTCCGGAAGCATTGGCATCGTATCGCGACACAATCGACCACTACTTCGATTTGATATCAAACCAGATGGAAGCACTTTGTGCCTTGCCTTCGGATCTGCATGAGTCATGGGGGGTTGCAGCTCATCTGTTCTGTAATCGTATCGGGATTACTCCCGATGAGGAACAAGTGGTGTGGAAAGCACTTGTAAAAAACGCACGCCGATTAGAAAGAGTGTGACCGAAGTTGGAGACTTTAAATACACCACGAACTCTCGCGGCTGAGGCTTGCGCTGACATCGTGTACACAAAGTTTCAGCAGCAAAGGTTGGGGCAATCCCCTTCAGAAAACGAACTTAATATTAATACGGGTAGTTTGGGGGCAGCGTATTTTGCTGCATCAATGGCTGAAATCGATGAGTCGCGTGATTGGCAGCAGCTACTTAGTTTACAACTCAACTCGATTTTTAAAGCACTTGGCTTGAATTCGTACCCGCACGCAGGAATGTTGGGAGGATTAACGGGGTTGGCATTCCTCTTGCAGACGTCGCGGCAACGACCGGAGGAATATGCGAGCGCGTTGCGCAAACTCGAGGGAAGGATTCTATATCACCTGGATAAAGGTCTTGAAAACCTCAAAACGAGTATCGGAATGCCCCGATTTGAATACGACTATTCATGTGGAATTACGGGAATGTTGTATCACTTCCAGCAATTCCGACCCGACGCAGCAGAGCAACAACTAGTTGTTGATCGTGCGCTTCAATATCTGATAGATACGGCGCAATCTGGTTTTAATAATTTCTTTTGGACGCCATCAGTGGCTGTGCCAGAAGAAGTAATTGAGCAGGAACCTAAAGCGGCCTTTGGAATACTTGATTTTGGCCAAGCGCACGGAATATGCGGCGTCCTAGGATTGCTTTTAGCCCATCAACGTCAAACGCAACTCGAGGATATTGAAACAGCTATTGAGGCAATTATCGACGCCGCGGCTTACGGTTACGAAACTTCAATCGTTCCGGGGATACCGTACTATCTGTGTGGTCATCCGGAAGTGAATGCTTGGTTTGGAGACGGATCTTCAGACTATAGTGCAGGTCCACTGGCGAGAAACGGTTGGTGCTACGGACTTCCCATCCTTGAAGCATATTCAGCTAAATATGGGATCGAATTACCAAATGGAATGTCGATGAGTTTTGATTCACCAGAATTTCAAGATCCGAATCTTGGAGTATTCAACGAAGCAGGACTTTGTCACGGTATTGCTGGGCGGATGGCCTTGAATTACCTGATTCATAAACCAATTCCCGATACCTGGTGGACATTAGCGGAGCAGCTGCTCGACGATTTTAATCAAGCTCACGATGAGGGGACTACAGGAAAGCTAACGATTGACCATGGTTTTTGGGATGGTGTTGGGGGATTGATTGTCGTCGTTGAAGCGATACGCCAAGCAAAGCCGCTTCCGAAACAACTACAAATCCTAGGGCTGCCCTATGGAAACATTACGATGTGACGATGTGAGCTTTTCGTACCCTGATAAGCCAGTATTTTCCCACTGGTCGCAAGAGTTTCAACCAGGGACCTCAACAGCAATCATTGGGCCAAATGGGTCCGGAAAGACCACATTGCTGAAACTACTCGCAGGATTAGTCATCCCAAGTTCCGGAAACGTGTGTTTTGGTAGATGGACGACCGACAAGAACTGGAAACGTTTCCGTTCGCGTATAGGTATGAGTTTGTATTCGGAACGAAGTTTTAATTTCCGCCTTAATGGATACCAAAATGCTGAGTTTATTGGTGCGTTAAATGGTTTGAGTAAACATGAAATCTACGAGCGTATCGACGAAGTGTTTTCTCGTTTTAACGCAGAAAGATTTTTCGAAGAGAAGTTCAGTGATTTGTCGTTGGGGCAGCGAAGCATCTACGGCTTGCTGGTTGCAGCGTTGGTATCCCACGGAATCGTAATTTTGGACGAACCGACCAGCACGTTAGACAAGAACAATCGACGGGTCGTCTATGCGATGATCCGGGCTCTCGCTGACGGTGGTCATATCGTTGTTAGTTCGACACACGATATGAATCTTGCGTCGGTGTCCGATTGTATCATTAATTCGGAGGATTTTCTTCAATGATCGGCGATGCCGTCAGGTTGATGATTCCCCAGATGAAGAGATTCTGGCGTGAAAAGCGAACCTATAAAACGCAAATGGTACTCACCATGATTTCTTCAATTGTTGGATTAATCCAATTCGGAATCCTTGGTTTGTTCCTTTCGCAAGGAGGTTCGTTGCCGGGACTTGAAACATATGGTGGAAACGTCATCGGTTTTATGGTGACCGGAGCGATGGGATCATCGATGCTGTTTATGCTCATGAATGCCCCAAAAGACACGATCCGTGAAGAGCAGCGCACTGGAACATTGGAAATGATTATTATGTCGAAGCTTGGTCTTCCGACAATCATTATGTCACGACTGATGGTGAGCTTCATATCAATGCTAATAAGTAGCACCATCATTATGACGTCCTTTTTCTTAATCTTTCGGGTCGATTCGAACGTCAACTGGCTGTACTTATTGGGAACATTAATTCTCGGGTTTATTTTAATGTCTTCAATTGGCCTTTGTGCCGCAGGTTACATTCTTAATTCAAAAACTGGCGAACCTTTTACCTGGGCAGTGACTGTTGTTGTAGGACTATTCTCTGGCGTGATGTTTCCTGTGGAGTTTTATCCTTATTGGCTACAATCGCTTGCATTTTATGTACCAACAACATCAATCATGTCCGCGTTAAGATTGTCAACCTTAACGAATTCTAACTCTTCTGATCTTATGACAGTATTGATGCCTGCTATCTTTTGGATATTCATTTTATTTCCACTTGGAATATTCGTCTTCTGCTGGGGAATGCGGAAGTGCAGGTCAACAGGGACTATTGGCAATTATTGATCCGTAGAAATAATTGTAACAATGAGGTGCATGCAACATGGTAAATGTTCTGTTATTGCGAAAGATATTAGCCCTATCACTGTTAACCGCAATGGGTTTCCTAGCATCAATACCTGGGTCTAGTATTGCGGCGCCTATCGACGGCTTGCACGTGAAGGGCGTCGGTAAGTTCCCGGAAGATGCTATGTTTATCGAGGATTCTCAACTTGCGGGAGACCAGCTTCGAATGGTGGTCTATGGGATTGAAACGGATGCTGGTAGTGGATATTGCTCGGGTGTCCCGTTGGGTACTAACCAGTTCCTGACGGCTAAACACTGTATACATTTGGCGCAAGATTTGTCGGACATCACGATGTTTGGTGCACACGGTGTTCAAGTGGAGGAGGTGTCCGATTTGCCGGGAGTGGATGCTGCAATGGTGACATTAAACCAAAACATTTTTGGCAATGAATGCGCTACGTTTTCCCAGGAACCGGTAGCAGAAGGTGACGAACTCAGGCTACTGACATTCGATTGGGCTACGCTGGGTGTCCATCAGGAAACTCTTTTGGTTCAGCAGACGAATTATGAAGCTTTTAATCCAGATTTGAATTTGCTTTCGAAAGGTATTATTCGTGCTGAACCGCTTGACGGTTCGTCAACGGTAGACGGTGATTCTGGTGCGCCCGTGTTTGTGGAAGGGCGTAGTGGAATGCCTTTGTTAGCTGGCACAGTAGTGGGGGTTTCAAAGAAGAACGGGCAGATAATGGTGCAGCCACTTTCGCCGCTGGTTGAGGAGCTGCTTGAAGGCTGTGCATGTTGCGAAAACGTGGACGATTTGAGTTGATTTGAATAGATTTTAGCGGCCTTGTTCGTTGCTGCACTTCCCCGATTCCGGCACTATGGCTATATTCAAATACGTTGCCGCAAGGCAATGCACACCACATTGATGTTTCGGTGAAATCACGCAAGCGAGTGAATATTATTTCTCAATACGTACTGAAATACTATTCGTGTCCCAGCATGCGCATTGCCAGGCATTCGCTCGCTGGAATGATGCGCCGAATTGTGGCCTAAAACACTAGGCCAGTCGAGTAAAGTCCCTGTGTAAGGGGCTTTACTTTTAGCTAAAGGGAGAAAGGCTCAGAAGGTTTTTCGGTAGACTGATGGAGTGTTTAAGCGGCTGAGCTATGCAGATATTATCTTAAGTTTGCTTGTTGCATTCATTACCGTTTTTGAAATTAACGGTGCTTGGGAAACCACATTTTCATCTGGAACGCAAAATTCAAAGTTCATTGTGGTGCATTGGCTTTATGCAATAATTTCAGTTTGTTTAATTGGTACATCTTTATTGATGCGTGTTTACCCAGTACTGTGCGCATCGTTGACGCTTGGGTTGTTGGGTGTTTGGGCGTTAGGTTTTATGAGTGTGTTGCCAGAAAACACCGGTTATCCTCCGCTACTACTTTTGGCATTGTGGGCAATTTATTGTGTTTCTCGGGATCGTGAGGTTGCTCAATATTGGGTCGTTATAGTTGCTCTTGCTGCGATCGTAGGGAGTATCATTTCGCCATTGATGTGGAGTTTGGTTGAAGTTGGGCACCTGCAATATCGTCGCGGTGAAGATATGTACGGTTGGCTGGCATTGCACTGGACAACGATTATCGCAATTGTCCTTCTTGGTTGGCGCAGGAAAACCCAAGAGATGCTTCGTGAAGAATCAATACAACGCAGCAGGGCACAAGAGCATTTGCGTATCGCTTCAGAAATTCATGATGTACTAGCGCACTCGTTGACGTTGATTCGTATGCAGGCAGCAGCGGGTTTATATGATGAAACTGTCGCGAAAACTAATTTGGAAACGATCCATAAAGTATCGGGTGAGGGGATCGCTGAAGTAAGAATGATTGTGAATGCGTTGAAGTCTGGCAACCTTGAGGTCCCGGAAACGATGCACTTGCAGGACGTCGTAAAGCGGTTCGAATTATCGGGTCTGCACATTGAAGCCGAAATTGATCCAAAAACATCACAGTGCTCTCCGTTGGTGCAATTAGCATTACATCGGATTATTACAGAGACATTGACGAATGCATTAAAGCATCAAGGCACCGGAACATCGGTTGCATTGAGTGTTCGTAATGTGGCGCACCGCATTGAGATCGATGTACAAAGTACAACACCGTGTGGTACATCTCAGCGATTTTTGTCTTCGGGAGGATTCGGCTTGACGGGTATTCGAGAACGATGCGCCGCCTTAGGGGGAGAATTCGAATTTAGGGTGCAAAACAGCACCGCAATAACCAATGCCTGGCTGCCAAAGGATCCTTCATGACTATTCGCGTATTGCTAGCAGACGATCAACCACTTTTAGTGTCAGCATTGTCAACAATTATTTCAAGCCAACGTGATATGGAGGTAGTGGCGACATGTCATGATGGTGATGCGGCGCTCGATGCTGTACGAAGTGCTCGGATTGACATTGCAATTTTGGATATTCGAATGCCCGGAAAAGATGGGATTTCAACACTCGAAGAGATCAAAAAAATTGCCTCAAATGTTCGCGTTCTTATGCTTACTACGTTTAATATTCCGGAATTAATCGAGCGTGCGTTGGTGTCTGGAGCGGAGGGGTTTCTACTCAAAGATGCGGAACCGGAAGTACTGCTCGCTGCAATTCGGTCGGTGCATCGCGGAGAATCAGTGTTAAGTTCCCAGGTAACGGCCCATCTAATTGAAGCGTGGAGAAAGAACTTGCGTGACGGAATCCAGGTTCTTCCGGCTGAAGCGCAACAAGGTCTTAGCTTATTGACGCCGCGGGAAGCTGAAGTTCTTACGTTGGTTGCTCGCGGAAAAACAAACCCAGAAATTTCGAAAGAATTAGTGATTTCGGGAACGACGGTAAAAACACATATCTCGCACTTGATGGCAAAACTTCATTGTAGAGATCGTGTAGCGTTGGTGATCCTGGCGCGAAATGCAGGTCTCCATTCGATTTGACGATCGAGCGCTTCTAGATGACGCTGCGGGCTGGTACTCCTACCACGGTAGGAGTATAAAGATGGCCCCACAGTAGGATTACTTTTATCCATTTTCTTGCGATATTCAAATTATGAATACTGCAATTGAAGTAAGAGATGTTTCTGTTGAACTCGACGGTTCGAAAGTGTTGAAATCGCTGTCGTTTCATGTTCAGCCAGGCCGCGTGCATGCACTGCTTGGAAGAAATGGAGCGGGTAAATCAACAACATTCAAAGCTCTCCTTGGTCTGGTTCCCATTCAGCGTGGAACGATGACGGTGTTCGGTGGTCCAGTGACGTCGAAAAGCCTCAAACATATCGGTTCCTCAATTAACGGCCCCGCGTTGTACGATCATTTGTCGGCGCGCGATAATCTCCGAATTCACGCGTCGCTACTGGGATTACCTAAACGCGAAATTAATCGTGTACTCACATTTGTTGGGCTCAATGATGTTGGCAGAAAGAAAGCCAAATCCTTCTCTACGGGAATGCGTGCTCGTTTAGCATTGGCGATCGCGATGCTTGGTTCACCGCCATTGTTGATGTTAGACGAGCCCCAGAATGGTTTAGACCCGCAAGGTATTTCTGATCTCCGCGAGTTTCTGCAGTATTGGGCACGATCTGGCGGAACCGTACTGGTCAGTTCGCATCAACTTGGTGAAGTGTCGCGTTTAGCTGATGATATTACGGTCATCCATGATGGTACGGCGGTGTTTTCCGGCACGGCAGCGGAGTTTGTCAAAGGAGAAGACTTAGAAAGTCGTTTCTTGAGTGTCACAAATACTCATACTGCAAAACCTCAGGGAGGTGCGTTGTCATGAGCAGTCGAGTTTCACCATCATTTTTCACCTATTTGAAAGTAGAAGCGATTCGTTTAAAGGCATCGCCGGTATTGTATTTTTCCCTTATTGGGATGCTTTTTGCAGCGTTAAGTTTGACGCTGTCTGTTGGTGCGCAAACCGCGGGATTCCAATCAGCCCCGTATTCGTGGCAAGTAATGTATTTCACCGGGATGGCGGCGCCTTTAATGATGGTGCTTGCAGGTATGTCGGAGCAGCGAGAACATCGGGCACGCAACGGCGGGATCGCTTGGAGGGGAGCTTCTCCCGCCCAGGATCGTGTTGCACGGTTATTCGGTCTGGCGTTCGTTTCGGCGATATTTCAGGTGCTGAGTTTTGGCGGGGTTATTGCCTTAGGTGGCCCGCTGAGAGCTGGGGTTACTGCTGCTGTGTTTGCCTGGATTGGGTCATTAGGGATGCTTGGCCTTGGTTCCATTATCGCGAGAAAGATGGGCATTATTGCCGCACTTGTATGTGGCGTAGTTTGGCAGGTGCTCGGCGGTATCGGCGTTGAAAAATCCTGGTGGTGGCTGTTTCCACCGGCGTGGCCGATTCGGATCATGCTTGTGCCGATTGGTGTGCAATTTAATGGGACGCCGATGCCTGCTGATCATCCTGCGCTGGAGGAACATCCGTTGTTTGGAGCTTCGCTGTGTGCAGCTTTTGGAGCTGTGATGTTCCTGCTGGCGTCACGCGTGAATGAACGTCAACAAGATCGGAAGCGTAAAAATATTCGAGCTCAAACTTCAACAGTGACGGTACCGTTTGAGATCACGCAGCGTGCGGTAGCGGGCGTGGGGGAGGTAAGTAAACCACGAAGACTTCCGATTGCAGCGGTGGTTTTGTCACTGAAAGGAAGTGGTGTGGCGATATGTATGTTCCTCACAGTGATTGTTTTGATGGTGTGCGCGGGTACGTATTCCATCGATATAGTTACGGGACTATTCAGTTTTGTGGTGCTCCCATTGGGTGTTGCTGTCTTGCCGGTACTAGTGTGGCGGATTAGCGAAGATAGTTATGCTCAATTGCATACCGAAAACCCAAGGTTTACGCCGGCTTTAGTTGCTGTTCAAGTGCTAATTCTGGGTTGTATCGTGGCCTTTGTGGCTGTGTGTTCGATCATGGCTGGCGCGGAAATCAGTTCGATCCTGAGCAAGTGTGCGTTGTGGATGCTTGTGGGCACAAATTTGCTATTTATCGAATTCATGTTGGTAGTGAGATTTGGCGCTGGGGCAGCATTTTCGGCCATGGTGTTCATGATGATTGTCGCGGTAACACTCGGCGGTGATGTGCTGGCAGAGACATTTTTATGGGTCGTTGCGTTCCCGGTCTGGGCGGAAATTGCGACAACACCTCAACGTCTGCTCATCGCTCTTGCGGTCAGTAGCACAAGCTGTCTATGTACCGCATATTTGTTGGCACGTGTCCTCCAGGTCCGCCGCCGAGCCTAATCTATTGATGCACCCAATCAACGCTGCAAGAATTTGGCGTGCCGACGTCGCTCGTAGCGGACGCGGTGATTCCGATGAGGTTCCGTGTCTGCTCCGGTGATACGTGAGCGTCTTGGACCATCGACTCTGGGGATCGCGAGGAAAGTGTTGCTTCGCTTCCATCGGAGTATTGGAGTGAGTAGGTCACCTGGTCTCCGGGTCGGCCACGATAGGTAATTGTTGCGGACCCATCGGGGTCTTGTTCTACGCTGATGATGTGGGTTGCGCACACACCGATTTCACTGACATCTTGAATTACTGGTGCTGATGGGTCCCGGCCAATGGCAAAATTGTTTGAATTTGGAAGCCCAAGTTGCTCTCCCGAGCAAGCAGCTAACCACATTGCGGTGACAGCGGCGTCGAAAATTAGGAGAGGTTTACGCATTTCTTTTGTCGCCTTATGAAACCCGAATCGATGACCATGATCGCTAAATGCAGCCGAGAGTTAGCGTTAAATCGAGCTTTTAATGACGAAATATACTTTTTTACCGTGGCCTCGGAATATTGCAACGTATGAGCAATTTCTGCATTAGATTTTCCGCAACACAGATTATCAAGGACTTGTTTTTCCATGTCATTTAACGTCGCAAATTCGTCCGCGACAGAGGAGATATCCGCGTCGTCTGTTGCTGAAGGTGGTGGCGAAACTTGTGCTACGAGCCTGCTAAGCGGCTGGGGTGATATCGCGGCGCAACCATTCGCGACGCTTTTCACAGCATTAATAAGCTCCTGTTGGGTTGCACTTTTGACGATGTACCCTACGCCTCCATTTTTGAGCACCTCAATCATCGTCGTGTCGTTATCTAGCGCGGTAAGTGCGATGAAATGGGTGTTTATTTTTCGAGTTCTCATTTCATGGAGGAGTGATATTCCGTCCATAACTGGCATTCGTATTGCGGCGAGCACAACATCTACTTTTATCCGCTTGAGCTTCTCCAGGGCATCAATGCCATTGGTTACTTCGCCAACAATTTTGATTTCTTTTTCATCAAAGAGATATCGTTTAATGGTTGCAATAGCTAGCGGATCATTGTCTGCAATAAGAATTCGAATTTCAGGTGAGGAATTGCTGCACATTTACATACTTCCAATCACGGCACAGCTGCAAATAAGCCTCATATAATGATGCATATAACGCTGGTGTAGTTATTCTTTCCTTTGCTAGAAAAGGTCGTTTTCCGTATGGCACCTTTCGTTCCTCGATCGGATTGTATGCAAAGCAATGTTACATAGAACCGGTACTTCGGGGGTGGAACGCGGCGTTGTTCAGCAATCTAGAGTGTACTGAAATCCGCTTGGACGCCCGGTTATATAGTGTGTTACATATGTGCTACTGGGATCGATTTGTTTCACTTGAGGGGTTGCCACCGCTTGCTGTGTGACACATTATTTACGCTGTTAAAACTAATAAATCGTACAGGGAAGCTAAAGATTGAACGTTTTCGATTTATAGTCCATTCGAAGCTATTTTCGAAATTATTTGGGTCGAAGCGGTACGGGCTAGCAGTCCAGTTTCGCTTCCTTCAGACTTCGAGGTGCGGGGGTAGTGCGTACTTATTTTTGGCTGAGTGAGTTTTTGGCGAGCGCTAATCTTCCTGCGGCTACCTGGCCAAGGCTTAGTCCTCCGTCGTTTGGGGGTACAACTTGATGTGTGACCAGTGTTTTTGTTGTTAGTTCTTCGCGTATAGCGTGCACCAATACTTGATTGAGGGCGCAGCCACCGGTAATGCCAATAATTTCATGTTCAGCTTTTTCGAGCTTTTTTGCGATGATTTTCGCAACGGCATGATGGAATTGATACGCGTCTTTTGTTTTGGCTAATTCATCAAATGCTTCTGCGAATGTATTTGCAGAACTCGGTTTCCCGCTTGTTGCTTGCTGTTCGAACCACATTGCAGCCTGTGCTTCGTACGTTACTTCGATGTCTGGGTTGATCAGTACTGCCGCGGCGTCGAAAAGTCGGCCGAGTGAAGTGGACATTACAACGCCTGTACCTGAACGCAATTGCGAAGCCACCAGTGGGTTTGAGTAGCTGGGCAGATCAAGATTCCAGGCGTGCGCGATTCCCTGCAGTACCCGCCAGGGTTCCTTGACGGCGAGGTCACCGCCAACCAGTGGAAATGGTGGTACATGCCAGTGTCTCCTCCAGCTAGGGCCATCGATTTCGAGTATTTCACCACCCCAAATTGTGCCGTTGGTGCCGTATCCTGTTCCGTCTACTGTGGCAATAACTCCACTGTCGAGTCCGTGTTCAGCGAGTAGTGAATACGCGTGGGCAGCATGATGTTGCACCTGTAATAACGGGATGTCATGTTTCTCGCAGTAGCGTTCGGCCCATGCGGTGGTCGAATAATTTGGATGCAGGTCACAGACCACAAGTTCGGGGATGCTGCGATGCATTTTTAGCATTAATTCGATGGCCCGTTCGTACGCTTCCTGGGAAGCTAGTGATTGCATCTCGCCAATATGGGCGGAAATATGGGCAAACCCATCCACCGCCAAAGCGAATGTGTTTTTGAGTTCGCCGCCGACTGCAAGGATTGGTGGTCCGTCGGGAATTGCTACTGGTAGTGGTGCCATTCCGCGACTCCGACGGATTGGTGTTTCTCCACGAACTACTGAGTCTTCTACAGGCAGGTAAATATCGCGATTATGCATGAGGAACGCATCTGCGAGATGCGATAGTTTTTCACGTGCATCGTCGTTGGTGTAGCACAGTGGTTCCCCTGGGGCATTGCCTGATGTTGCCACCAAAGGACTCTGCACAAGTAACTCATGGAGAGGGGTATAGGGGAGAAGCGTCCCCACTTCTTGCAAGCCAGGGGCGATTCCTTCGGGAACATTGTCGGGCTGGATTCGAATTGGGCGTACCGGATCGTCATTCCCGTCATTTGCGACCATTATGGCGAACGGCTTATGGGGGCGGTGTTTGCGGCGTCGAAGTTCGGCCACAGTTTCGGGATTGTGAGCGTCACACATTAAGTGAAACCCGCCGAGTCCTTTGACTGCGAGGATGCGACCTTCGGCGAGGAGTTGTTGCGCTGCAAGAATCGGTTCATCCTCGATCTTCTCACCGCTATATTCGAGCCATAATTGTGGTCCGCAGTCCCAACAACTGATCGGTTGTGCATGATAACGCCGGTTCGTTGGATCAGTATATTCTGCTTTGCATGCGGGGCACATGGCAAACGCACGCATTGTGGTGTTCGGGCGATCGTAGGGGAGATCTTGAATGATGCTGAGTCGTGGGCCGCAATTCGTGCAATTGATGAAAGGGTAGAGGTAGCGGCGGTTGTTGGGGTCGAGCATTTCGCGTCGGCAATCGGCGCAGAGTGCAACGTCAGGGGGTAAGAAGGTGCGGGCACCGCTAGCTCGTTGGGAGGCGATGATTCGAAACTCGTCATCGTCGGTTAATGCGACCATATCCTCCGAGTAATCAAAAACTTTTGCTAGCGGGGGCAAATTCGAAATCATTTCCTGAAAAAATGAGTCAACGGTCGCCGCCTCGCCTTGGGCTTCCACAAAGACACTGGAATCGTCATTTCCGCAGAATCCAACAATGTCGTACTGTGCTGCCACTTGGGAAACATGTGGGCGAAAACCCACTCCTTGTACGATGCCTCGCAGGACAAAACGCTTTCGAATAACGCCCATGTATGTATGGTAATCGCCGCTTACAAATAGGTGTAAAGTGCAAAATCCATGAATAATTTCAACTAGCTTATGAATTATGTTGTGTGCGAATCCACGTAGAACATTGCAGGCGATCTTTATGGTCGTGGCGTCGATAAGCGCATTGGGGGTGACAATCCCGCCGCAGGTGAAACCGTCAACGGCGGTGATTATCGACGCCTCGGGCTCGATGCTTGCTGTGGATGCTGGCGGGCAGTCGCGCATGGATGCGGCGAAGCAGGCAACGGAGGGATTGCTTGCGGATTTGCCGGAGGATCAGCAATTGGCCTTGCTCACGTATGGGACTGAGACCGGCAGCGTGGATGAGGAAAAAGCGGCTGGCTGTCAAGATGTTCGAACTTTAGTTCCTCTAGGTGGAGATCGAAGATCTATGCTAGATGAGGTTCGGAAGTTGAACCCACGTGGATATACGCCGATTGGTGCTTCGTTGTTGCAGGCGGAGCGGGAAGTTCCGAAGGAAGGACATCGGCAAATCGTACTGGTGTCTGATGGGATCGATACCTGCGCACCGCCGCCGGTCTGTGAGGTAGCCAAGGAAATAAAGCAACGCGGCGTGGATGTGGTGATCAACGTAATTGGTCTTAACGTGGATGAACAGGCAAGAGCGGAGCTGCAGTGTATTGCCAAAGAAGGCGGTGGCTCCTATGCGGATGCGCAGGATGCGGCATCGTTGAAAGAGCAATTGGTGTTGAAGTCCACACGTACGTTGCAGAAGTTCACTACCTCGGGGAATCCGGTAAAGGGTATGTTGACGCCAGATAATGCTCCGCTGCTGGAACTTGGTGGTTTGAAGGATGGCAAACCTGCCCCGACGCATTATCAGGATTCCCTCAATGAATCCGAACCTGTGCACTACAAAGTGAAGTTAGAACAAGGTGAGCGTTTTGCCATTGGTTTTATGACGCCCCCGCCGCCGATTACGGGCAATGACGGGGGAAGTTATTTGAACCAAAAGGTGGAAATTACGGATTCCTCTGGTGCTAGATGTGTTGCTGAACAGGAGATTTCTGCAATCGCAAATGAGTTCAATAAACCTTCGGCGGGGTTCGCGGTGTCCAAGGTTGCTGGGGGCGGTTCCGGAACATGCCAGCCCGGTGAGTTTGATATCCAGATGCGGATCGATGGAAGATTGGTAGGGGGCAGGACTCTCCCATTCGAATTTAAGCTGTGGAAAATTCCTCACGGCGAGGCGGGTGCTCACACTGCGACTTCGGGCGCTGAGGCTCCCACTGATGTGAACTTAGATCTTGGGGAATCAAAAGGCCCATTGCCCCATTCTTTCGCATCGAACGAAGTTCCTATTGTGGAGCCTGGGGTGTATGACGCAGAAATCGTTCCTGGCGAAATGATGTGGTTTAAGGTGCCGGTGCAGGAGGGGCAGCGCTTGCAATTAAAACTTCAGGTTCCGCCTATTGACCTCGAGGATCCGGAGGATGAATATCGTGCTCGCGGCAGGTCGATCGACTGGCTGGTGCTAAATGAGCTTTTGATGCCGGTGAATACTGAAGCATTGGTGGATGGGAAATGGGATTTGCGCGACGCGCTAGATGTTCAACCGGATAGGGAGGTGAAAACAGCGACGGTATCGAAACCAATTTCGTGGGCGAATTTGGAGTCTGAGGCCTCTATGAATGGCTTTCTTTCGGGCGAGCAGTTTGTGGTGCTTCGTTACAACACCTTGCTTCGTGGAGGTAATGAAAGTACTCAATCGGTTCCGGTGAAATTTAAGCTTGGTTTCGAACCACTTGGTTCTGCTGTGGAGGGGCCGACGTTGAGCTATGAGCAGACCGCCACGACTGCGACGTCGACAAGCACTGAGAGGGCTGCTGCTGGCGATGCGGGTGAAGAGTCGGGAAGCGCGAATTGGCTCGTAATTGCGTTCGGGCTTTTGGCAGTTGTTGTGTTTGGGGCTGGCGTTGGGGCGTTTGTGCTGAAGCGGAAGTAACGCATGGGTGTTCGCCCCACGGGAGCGCACTTGTGGGGCCACAATTAGAACGGTGGTTCTATGTCGGGTTCGGGTGGGTGTCTGCGTGTGTTCCGGTGTTCGTGGACGGCGCGATTGTGTTGTTCGAGGGTGCTGCCGAATCGTCCGAGGCCGTGCCGGATTGGTGGGTCGGTGTTCTCGTCCTCTTTGGTTTTACCGGAATGCCGGGTGGTTGAGTCTTGTCTGCCACTGAGCCCGGCGAGTGGTCCTTCCGGGAGTGTGGTTCCGAGGTGTTTGTGTTGTTCGCCCAGTTCAGGGTTGGTATCGTGCCACGTGACTGCGCCATCGGGTGTCATTTCGGCACGGATTTTCCGGTCCGTTTTCATGTTGTGATGGTGCCGGCAGAGGCATTGGAGATTGCCAAGTGTGGTCCAGCCGCCAGCGTCGAAGGGAATGACATGGTCGATGTCGCATTGTGCAGCGGGGGTGGTGCATCCTGGATAGCGGCAGTGCCCGTCGCGTTGCCTAGTGGTGAATTTTTGGTCGGGGGTGGGGGCGTAAATGCTCCGGCACAGGAGTGCGATTTCAAGGATATTGCGATAGCGCTGTGGGATTTGCTGGAGTGCTTGCTGATCACCAAGTTCGCCGGTGCATTCGAGTTCATTTACTACCAACGGTGTGTTCGGTTGGAACGCTCCAAGACCAAAGATGGTGACGGTTGTGGTTTTGCCGTTTCCGCACACAAGTTCACGCAGGGCGTCGACAGTGCTGACGTGGTTGGCGTTTGCGTAGGCGGTGAGATGCCGGTCAATCGACTCGGCGGTGACCTGGTCGACTTCCGCGGTGAGCAGCCACATTCCCTTCGTGGGGCTTGGGGTGACCCAGTAGCTTGGCGCTGTGGGTTTCGGCGTGCCGACGACCAGCGCGTCTTGGAGACATGTTCGAATGAGGCGGACGAGGGCCCTGGCGCTGGGGAGGTGCTGGTCGGGAATTTTCGGGGTGAGTTTTCGAACAAGCGCCTGCTCCAAAGACGTAATCAGGTAGTAACCCGGGCTGGTGGGTAGGTCTTGGAACGCGCGTTCCATTGCGCAGGCCATGGGGATGCTGATGAGTCCGTGCTCGTAGGCGATGGGCGCCAGTTGCGGTAGCTGTTCGGCAAGGCGTGCGACAAATCCGAGCATTAAACGATGATTCGATTCGCTCACGGTGGGGTCGTCGGCAGCGAGTTGCGCGGCGAGTTTTTTAATGTCCGCGGTGTGTGTATTTACCTGGGAGATGATGTACCGGTAAAAATCCATTGCTTCGCGATTAAGTTCGATTCTCCGCGCGCCAGTGTGATTGTGCTCGGCTTGGAGATGGAAAAACGCTTGCCGCATGATCGCCGGTTTCACCTCCTTGTTCCCATCGTTATTACCTTTTATTTTACCCCTTGCAGCATCTTCTCTACAAGGGTAAAATAGCAGGTCAGCGGTTCGAACATGGGATAATCAGCGCCACCGTGTATGGGATATGCTGTACATATTTTGCGCAACAGGTTTAGCTTGTGTTCGATGCCGCATCGACCCCTCCGCGCTGCGCCGCCCCTGCGTCGCGCGTGGTGGCCCCCGGGGTGTGCCGCGACGTCGAAACGCATAAAAAATCATTAAAATCGCAGGTCAACGCCGCAAAATAGGTACACCCATATGGGGGCTTTTCGACGCCGCGCCCAGTGCAACGTTTCCTGTGTTTGGCGCGTTTGTGGGCGCGTCACTCTGGCGTAACCACCATTTAGTTTGGTTGTGAAACTCTGATTGCCCTGGGTGTGGTCGCCTCTTTCAGCAAACCTTGGGCCCGTCAACTTTCTTTGCGGGCGCAGACATAATACGCAATATCCCTGTGAGCTGCTGGTTTTCTGGCAGTGGCGATGTTAGGTCGACAAAACAACCTGGTTTTGGGCAAACCGCAGGCCACACGGCCGAGCCATGCGGACGGCATCATGGGTGCTGCGGGTGGTAACTGAGCTTGATTACAGAACATGCACTACCCATGCTTTCAAGCGAGTCGGGTCGCTTCCCAGATGCGGATGCGATGCGTCGTTTCGGAAAACCCCTGGTCGTCCGGAACTGGCGATGTTAGGTCAACAAAACAAGCCATTTAACGACCGTTCAAGTTTTCTGACCTGGGGTTTTGCGGTAGCAATGTCGACAACTGGCGATGTTAGGTCGACAAAACAAGCCAATTC
>JAUMZC010000061.1 GCA_030528295.1 Corynebacterium sp. | reverse complement strand
TTTTATGGAATCTGTGACAAGTGGACACAACACATCCCCGCAACTGTGATCTGCCACACTTTTCTAACGCAGTGAGCACGTAAGACGCTGAACTGAGCGCGACGTCTCAAAGCTTCTCGACGCCGCGGCCAGCCCCAGCGCCGTTTTGGCCCACCGCAAAGAAATATCACGTAACCCGCATCACAATAAATCTCTGTTTGCCTCGGGCTTGTCACAGATTCCATAAAATCCGCCGTTCTGATGGAATTTGTGACAGTATTTTATGTTGCACGCAACTGCTGACCTGCGATCTGTCACAGATTCCATTTTTTCGGCAAAATTTATGGAATTTGTGACAAAAAAGGCCGTTTTTCGTCGCAGATTCCATAAAATCCGCGTTTTTTATGGAAAGTGTGACAGATCCCTAGTGAATGCTTGTGTGCAGTTTAATTTTCGGTCGCAAATTCCATTTTTTCGGCCGATTTCGGCCGATTTTATGGAAGTGTGACAAGTGCACACAACCCCGTACGGTTCATCCCAAAAAATCCCAAGTTCTTGGCACAGGTTTCCAGTTTCGGCGGACTTTATGACCCTCCACACTTCTCTCTCAAGCAGTAAGCACCTCAAACACTGAACCTGGGCGCGACGTCGAAAAGCTCCTGGCACAGTAATGCGTTGTGCGCAGCATAAACCGGGCCGCGTTGTGGCAGCCGCAACCTCGTGTTGGGAGAAGTTGCTACCCTTGGGGAACGCATTGTTTGATGCATCGCCGTTATCCGTCGTTACTGGAAGGCCCACATCATGGCGAACCGCGCATATCTTTACGCTGAACGACCACGCGAAGATGGCACATCCGATATCATTTCGGTCGGCGAATTTCGCAGTACGACGCCCTTCGCCTACATGTTGCTGTGTAGCGTCAACACCGAGCAACTCCCGTCGAAAATCTTCAACGACCTCGAACCTGACGATGATGGTGGGGTGTGCGGACCAACCGCATTCCGCGGATTGTTCCCGGAGGGCCGTGAAGCACTGCTGCAATTTATGGAGAAATTCGCCGAGGTAAACAGCAACAATTTGTATCTTCCTGAAGACACGCTCGCGGAGGAATTCGCAAGCACTCGCAAAGAACTCCTAGACGAACGTTTTGCCGGATGCACTCACTTTTGGCTCGAGCCCTTTGAGACCTTTGCCTTAGTTTCGTTCACCGCTGAGGACGTCACCTATCAAGCGGATTCGCTTCGCGCCCGCCTAGAACACTCGGATGCTGAACAAGCCAGCATTTTGGAAATGTGGGAACGTGGAGATTTTGACCAGTACAGCTCCGCGCAAGAGTTTTTTAACACCCTTGGGTTTGGAAGCTGGTCAGACATTCTGTACTTCCAATTTGAAAAACTCGAGGATTAATTACATGGCGAATTGGTGTCCACTGTATTGCCGGATATTCACTGATGAAGGCGCAGAATTACACTTTATTTCAGCCACAAAGTACTCGATCCCACTGTTGTATCGGCTCGCCGTATGCGCACACACCGAAACTGTGCAACCTCGACCTCCCGCAGCACCACCATCCCTGGATTCCCCTGAACCCTACGATGAATACGACGAGCAAGCGCCGTCATTCCGGGGAGAATTCGCGGAAGGTAAACAGGCCATCCTTGCTTTTATGGAAAAGTTTGCGGCTGCGAACAAACAAGGAGGCAGCCTGCCTGAGGAGTTCGTGGCGCGTCATATCGCTGATGTACAAGCCGGGATCGAAACAGTCTCCGCCTATAACCCTTCTCACTTTCAACTCGAACCCACTGAGATTTTTAGCATGGAAGGTGAGTATGACGAAATGACCGAAGTCCTCCGCGCGGAAATCCAAAACATACAAGAGGAGGTTGAGCGAACCTTGGCGGAATGGTCCAAGGAAGTCCGCCCCCTGCCTGTGCTTTCCGTGGAGGACCAGTTTTATAGCTTGGGGTTTGGTGACTGGTCCGGAAACCAGGCCACCTAAATCCAACCGGCAGGCTTCTAGCGTGGCAGGCTCCTGGAGCAGCAGACTCCTAGGCCTAGAGCGGAAGCGCAATAAATTTCGGCTCGAGGTATTCGTGAATTCCTTCAAACCCACCTTCGCGCCCCAACCCAGATTCCTTCACACCACCGAAGGGCGCTGCGGGATCTGACAATGCTCCTCGGTTGATCGCTACCATGCCTACATGGAGTTGCTCCGCAACATGAAGCGCCTTATCCAATGGTCCGAACACATAAGAGGCGAGGCCAAACGGGGTATCGTTCGCACGAGTGATCGCCTCTTGTTCAGTGGAAAACGTGCTGATGCTTACCACGGGACCGAAGATTTCTTCGCTATGAATCAGCGAAGACTCTGGGGCATGGGCCAACACAGCGCCCGGATACCAATACCCCTGCTCGAACTCTGACTCGAATTGCGGGATCGGCCCCGCCCACACCAGATGGGCACCGCGCGCTACAGCGTCATCGACCAAAGTGCGCACGGTTTCAACTTGATCAGATCCCGAAAGTGGGCCGAAGTTGATTCCCTCATGCCAACCTGGGCCTAGGTTAAAACGTGCCATTTCTTGGGCTACTCGCTCGGCGAACTCCGCGGCGATTGATTCATGAACAAGGAAGCGATTCGCGGCGATACACACTTGCCCGGCACCGCGCATTTTTGCGATAGCGACTTCCTTGGCCGCGTGTGCAATATCTGCACCTTCGAGGACAATATACGGCGCATTGCCACCAAGTTCTAGGCTTACTCGAATCGAGTGCTTTGCGGCTTTCATCGCAAGTGCTTGCCCTACACTGGTGGAACCAGTGAAGGTGAGTTTACGCAAGCCGGGAGCATCAAGAAGTGTTGATATACGGGAGGCTTGCGCGGTCGGAAGGACGCTCAGCACACCTTCAGGAAGTCCCGCTTCTTGCAATAATTGAGCCAAATAAAGCATGGTCAACGGGGTTTTTGAAGCGGGTTTCACAATCACCGCGCAGCCTGCGGCCAATGCCGGACCAAGTTTGCGAGTCCCCATAGCTAATGGGAAGTTCCACGGCGTAATTGCGAGCACCGGACCGACGGGCTCTTGCCGCACTAAGATTCGCCCATTTCCTGCAGGATTGGTCCGGTAATCACCTCGAATGCGCACAGCTTCCTCGGCGAACCAGCGGAAAAACTCGGCACCGTAGGCAACTTCCGCACGAGAATCCGGTAAGGCTCTACCAAGTTCAAGTGTTTGTAATAGCGCCAACTCCTCCGAATGATCACGAATCAATTCGAACGCGCGATAGAGAATTTCAGAGCGCTGCCGTGGAGGCGCCTCAGCCCATTGTTGCTGTACCGAAAGCGCCGCGTTGAGGGCAGCGCGGGCGTCGTGAGCCGTCGCCGAGGCGACAACAGCGAGTTCGGTTCCGGTCGCCGGATTGTGCACTGCAAGCGTGCCACCATCGGACGCCGCACACCACTGTCCAGCAAGGAACAAATCTTTGGGTGCAGACTCGATCAATGCCTGGATTTGAGTTTGATCTACCATGCCACCCACAGTAGGTGTTCTCGGACTACTCTGGGGATGGAAGTAACGCTAAATGTATCCCGCACAAGGAGAGAGTATGGCCGCCGATATTACCGCCACCGAGCAATGGAAAGCCCTGAAAGCGCACCACAATGAGCTTAGTGAGACAACATTACGCAATCTGTTCGAGGCAGACACCGAGCGCGCAAACAAACTGACTTTCGACGCCGCGGGCCTGCATGTCGATCTGTCAAAGAACCTCGCCAACGACAAAACGATTGAATTATTGGTGGACCTCGCGAATGCCGCGAACCTCCAAGAAAACATTGAAAAAATGTTTGATGGCGAACACATTAACAACACAGAAGATCGGGCGGTTCTCCACACCGCACTTCGGCTCCCCGTAGAACATGATCTCGAGGTTGACGGTCAAGATGTTGCAGCCGATGTTCATGAAGTGCTCGGACGTATGCGCGATTTCGCCCATGCGCTGCGGTCTGGCGACTGGCTCGGTCACACCGGACGAACCATCAAAACAGTGGTGAACATTGGCATTGGCGGTTCTGACCTTGGCCCCGCAATGGCCGTCAAGGCGCTACGACACTACGCCACGGCCGGAATCAGCGCCCGCTTTGTGTCCAACGTGGACCCCGCCGATATGGTGGCCAATCTCGACGACCTCGATCCCGCATCCACGTTGTTTATTGTGGCTTCGAAGACTTTCACCACACAGGAAACCCTCGCCAACGCCCACGCCGCAAAGCGCTGGCTGTTGGAGGCTTTCGACGGCGATGAGCGCGCCGTCGCCAAGCACTTTGTCGCAGTCTCAACCAACGCCGAAAAAGTAGCCGAATTCGGAATTGATACCAACAATATGTTCGGATTCTGGGACTGGGTTGGCGGCCGCTACTCTGTTGACTCCGCAATTGGCCTCTCGCTGATGGCAGTCATTGGCCCTATGGACTTTATGCGGTTCTTGGCTGGATTCCACGCCATGGATGAACACTTCCGCACCACTCCATTTGCCAATAATATTCCGGTACTGATGGGCCTTCTTGGTGTCTGGTATAGCAATTTCTATGGTGCGGATACTCACGCCGTTCTCCCTTACGCACAGGATCTCGCACGATTCCCTGCCTACCTGCAGCAACTCACCATGGAATCGAACGGAAAGTCGGTTCGCCATGATGGCACTTCAGTGAGCTGTGATACGGGAGAAATCTATTGGGGTGAACCTGGCACCAATGGCCAGCATGCGTTCTTCCAGCTCATGCATCAGGGCACACGTATCGTCCCTGCTGACTTTATTGGATTTGCACGTCCAAAGACCGACCTCCCAACCGCCGATGGCACCGGCAGCATGCACGACTTGCTGATGAGCAACTTCTTCGCGCAGACGAAAGTACTTGCGTTTGGAAAGAACGCCGCCGAAATCTCTGGCGAAGGTGTTCCGGTTGAGTTAGTCACCCACAAAGTCATGCCGGGTAACCGTCCCTCCACCACGATCATGGCGGAAGAACTCACCCCTGCCGTCCTAGGTGCCCTCATCGCCCTCTATGAACACATCACGTTCGTCCAAGGTGTCATTTGGGATATTAACTCCTTTGACCAATGGGGAGTTGAACTTGGCAAGAAGCAAGCAGGGGATCTACTCCCTGCCGTGACGGGCGAAGCAACTCCTGATTCAGGCGACAGCTCCACCGACGACCTGATCACCTGGTACCGCTCCAAGAAGTAGTTTGTTCCACGCCTGAGCTCCGCAATGCCGCGGCACTGCGGAGCTTTTCCATTCCCAAAAAGAACTTCAGTTCGAAGAACCAATAATCGAAGATACAGGCGTTTCAACAGCGCTCTATTGCTCAACTGAGGCGCACCTTACCCCCGTTTGCCACAGGCCGGAACGCGCGATAGTTCCAATCATTGCCCTTCATTTCACGGGAATGCAATTCGATAGTGCACAACTATTTCCAGCACACTACCGACTTCCGCAACCATCACAACATCAACGTGCGCACCAATTACGCCAGCACGCCATCCCCCGCAGCCCATTTTATACGTTTTACGCAATTTTATTGCACGCCATTTTATAGTGTGCATTTATATTGTGGAATGCGTAAGTTTTGTGCCACTAATACTGGCAATTGAAACATGCGTGCTAGACTAAAAATCCCAAATAAGCCCACGTTAAACTACTAAGGTGATTCTGCGATGTCTCAATCAGAATTTCGAACTGTGGAGAAACTCACAAATAAACCGTCACAAGAAACTGTGATTGATCTACCCGAAAATTCTGCGCAAATCTCCCCTGCAACAAACAGCAATATTGCCACCAATACGGGCAATCACCCTGGTGAACTTTCCAGCCAAGTTCCAGCTGATGGATCAATTGCGGCATTTCAAACAATTTCGTCGTTTTACCATAATGAACGAGGAAAGCATCGCGGAACGCTGCTTGTTCAAACGTTTCTATTTTTCGTATCATTTTTCATTTTTACGGCGAATTTCCATCAATACAGTACGTTTTTCGGTGGCCCGGAACCGAATCCGCCATTTGCCATAACGATCACTATTATGGCGCTATTTCTCGCAATCTCTGCGTACCTAAAATCAACCGCCTCACGTGCAGAGTCGAAAATTAAATCGTCACTTGGCCATATCCGCCCCACCGCACCGCTCTACGACCCCGCTGGCCGATCCGAACACTATGCAAAAAATGCGGCCCAATATGTGGTGACGTTCAGCAAAATCAATTCCACATTACGGTTGCTTCAACACAGCCTGATCTACGCGCTCACCGTCCTGTCCGCGATTTGGGCAGTGTTCGCAATCCAAGTGCCCGAATCAAGATTCGAATCGTTGGCGTTCGCTATCACCTGTCTATCTGTTGCCGGTATTATCCAGCTAATCCTGAGGATGGACTTCTTCGGCTACGACGAGGACGTCAAAAAGCTCCTTTGCACCATCGAAAACGACTCAAAGTTTGCAGCGGTTTTGCACTGGGCCAAAATCCCACCAGAGGACCATGATCAGCGCAAAGTTGCCCAAATCTCGCACGCAGAGTTTGAGGAACTTCCCCGCGCCGTGTCTCTCAATTTCCCCCGTCTGGTATTGATGTATGGCCTTGCGTCATTCTTTACCGGAATTCTCAATATGGTGTTTGCGGAACGGTTCTTAAGTCAGCCAATTTCGGATGTGTTCGTCCTTACGGTCATTACCTCAGTACTGTCACTCCCGTTGATTGTGTCTAGCTACAAGCGCCTCCGGTTCCCAACAGAATTGCGCCAACGTTATATTTTGAATAATCGTGTCCTACTGGCAGTCCTGTTAGTCATCGGATTATTGCTGTTCTGCCTACCAGTAATTGCAATGTCTGAAGTGCTTAGAACCCAATATAAGGTCGAGCCGCCGGTTGGTTTGTTGCTGATTCAGGTTGGTTTAACGCTGATTATTCCGGTCTCGCTGTCAGCGCTTGAAAGCACTCGGTTCGCACACGCCGCGAATAAGATTCTTTGCGGCCGGTTGTCTCCCTACACGTCATTCGTTACATTGCCATGGCGTGCTGACCGGCCCATCCCGCTGACAACTATTCCAATGCGCTTCGCACAAGACATCCTGGATATTAAACGGCAGCTCAACCATCACATCATAGATAAAGAAGCAACCATGCGCCCATTGATGTCATAGCGAGCTACCCTCGGGTGCCGCACCGATTACAACAATCCACTCCGTGATTGCACAATCTGTTTGCCAAATGGGAAGCACGTCACCGGGATCATCTTAATGTTTGCGAGTGCAAGCGGAATTCCAATAATTGTGAGTGCTTGCGCAACCGCTGTGGTGACGTGGCCGATGGCCAACCAGATACCCGCCACCAGGAACCAGATCACATTGGAGATTCCAGCCATGGGTGTGGAATGCTGCACCGCAACGACTTCGCGCCCGAATGGCCACAGGGCGTAGTTCGCCATTCGGAATGACGCAACTCCAGCGGGAATAGTAATAATAAAAAGGCAAGCTATTATTCCGAAGAATATGTAGCCAATCGCAAGCCAGATACCGCCAGTGATGAGCCAAATAATATTCAGTATCAAACGCATATAGGTCCTATTCCCTTCAGGTTTTCCGCGCTCGACAACGGCACCACTAAGGACACATCACCCGAACGCGGATTTGCGCTGGTAATTCGGTGTTCGTGTCACTGCTGTGCACGCCTTCACCTTCGATGACCCAACTAGCACCATCATTGGTGACGACGGCATTCGGGGTAAATCGGTCATCAATTTTTACATTGAGCGTGTGGGTTTTAATTTCTAGGTTGTTCAGTGCAGGCTGAGCATCCGGAGTGGCTACTTCTGCATGAATTTGGGCGAAATTCTCAATTCCACCATCAATTTTCAGGACGTCTTGTTCAGGAACGCACACTACAGGAGTGAATTGTTCGTCAACGGGGTTTCCATCGACCTCAATAGTTACTTCACCTGGCGTGGTTTCGTTTCTCACAGAGGGTGGCGAGGATTTTACTGCGTCGTTTCCGTCGGTGGAGCTTTGCGTGCTGGCAAGCGCTGAAGCAGATTCCGCCCCGGATTGCGACTGTCCAAATTCCGGCTCGCCGCTATCACATGCCGCCGCGCTGATTGCAATGATTGAAACGATTGATATGGCTGCGAGTTTTTTCATGGTTTCCTCCTACGCGTTGCCTCTCGTGCCCCAGGTTACCTTCCTTGATTGCCCTCAGCTAGGGCGCCCCAAGAACTTATGTTGCATGCTTCCCAAGGCTTCCATGCAGCTTGCCGTAGGTTTTCACGCGTATCGACGCCCCGCCACCACCGCACCGTTGATTAGGTTACGGCCGCCGAGCCCCACGGGTTATCGAAGATTCTTCCGAAACCATTCGAGTGCAAATTCGTGCGAAGCCAAACCGTATGCAAGTGTTGCCCGTTGGTATATCGCCACTTCCCGTAGGTGCTCCGGAATTTCAGCGTGCACGATCTCCGCTTCAACATCGCGGAGCTTTTGCAGGCTTTCCCCGAGACCTTGATCAATATTATCAAGCACTTGACCTTTGTCTTCTTTTGGAAGAAGCCCCAAAAAGTACAGTCTCGCCAAGGCGGCGGACTCGGCATCAGAACCGGAAATCTCGCTCAGCATCCATTCGCGAAAATATTCTTCTCCGCTGGCAGTAATCCGATAGGTTTTGCGACCCCGGCCGCCCGCTTCAACGTTATCTACCTCGATTCGGCCATCCCTTAATAAAGAATCGATAGCCCTTTTGATACTTCCCGCGCTTGCGCTGTAAAACAATGACGGTCCTGCTTCAAACGCACGAATCAGGTCGTACAAACTCATGCGGTATATCAACAACAATCCGAGGATGACATAGGCCATGCCTCTACGTTAGACGACAAACCGGCGATCCAACTTCACAGCGGCTGACACTTCGGACACCACCAGATAATACGTTCGAGTTCATCATCCTCACCCCCAAGATCCGGTCCACCGAGCGAACCTTGTTGTATGACAGTCCCACACCTCCGGCACGGACGTCGCGACCTACCAAATACATAGGCATTCTGCCCACGTCTGCGGATTCCAGTGGTCACGCGAATCGGTGACCGTCGATTCGCCCACATCAACTTCCGAGCAACCTTCAGAACAGCATCAATATCCACGCTGCTCACCGGTGTGGCCGGATGCACACCGCAAATAAAACAAATTTCCATTCGATATTCATTGCCAATACCCGCAAGATTCCGTTGATCCAACAGCGCCGTCCCAATTGGTCGCTCAGGCTTGGCCAGAAGACGTTTCTTTGCTTCCGCAGCGTCCCACACTTCGGCGAGTAGGTCGGGACCCAGGTGCGATACGCGGTCGTCGTAACGCTCAATTGGAAACATTCGAACAAACCCCAATTCGAAGCCAACCAGCTCAACCCCGCCGGAAAAATCCAACACAACCCGCGCCTTATACCCCGGCTTTGGCCATCGCTCACCTTTGCGATGCATCGACCAGGAACCTTCCATCTTCAAATGGGTGTGCAACACCGTTTGGCCGAACAGCATAAATAGGTGTTTCCCGTAGGGCCAAATCCACCGCAACTCCGCACCATCCAAAGACACGTTCGCATACTGCGGTACCCGAAACTGCGTTCGCACCACCGTCCGGCCAACCAGGGGTTGCAGACGCTCGGAAAGTCGAAAGACGGAATCACCCTCAGGCATATGCCCATTGTAAAGGGTGCGAACAATCCATCTACAACCTGTGAAATGTGCCTTAAATCGTGTTATAACTCACAACAATTCCTTACGTTGTGCGCCGTGAAAATTGGATTCCTTTCGGGCTTATCCGTGCGCCGAGCGCCTTACACTCCGCCAGCAACGGCGATGTCAATGCGCTTTCCCCATTGATCTTGGCAACAACTTCTCCGGCGTATTCCAATGCGACAGCAATATGCGGCAACTCTTCAATCGCTGTAATAGTAAGGTTTTTTCCACCCCGCGTCAGAAACCCAGCCAACCGGCCATCCACCAGTATCACCCTTGCCCCAGCCGCGCGGCTCATATTCGGCACCGGCCACGGCAATGCAGCACCATAAGGATTCGCCGGATCTGCCGCAGCAAGAATGTGGACTTTCGGTTCCGGTGACACAAGATCCTCACAACCGCGCAGACGATCGATCACTGCTGGAGTAGAAAACTGTGACGCCCCAAGTCCGTCGATGAGGTAACCACGTATTGCCTTTCCGCGTTCCTCAAAATTACTCAATACCCGGTACGCGAGCGCAAAACCACCGATCATATTTTCGTTTACAACGCTTCCGCGAGTCACTACCCCGTATCGACCCAACCAGATATCACCAAGTGCCTTGCCCCGTTCCGTCGGATCCAACTCTGTCCTCAAAATAAGTGACCATCGCCCAACCAACGCCGGGGGAACATGCGATCGAGTACGCGATGGACGTCGCGAAGCACGATGCGCCACCCGGCCACCAGAACCAATGTAGGCGCGCACAGCTTGATAACCATCTGGCGCGATCACACCAGCTTCAAACAGCCGAAACATCGCATCTTGTAAATCCGTAGGCGATGCCGAAATATGGCTTCGAATATCAGTAAAAAGATAGGCACCACCAGATGCGAGGAAATCAACAATCCTGTACTCAAGATCTGTGTACTCAGGCGCCTCGTCTAATGGTTCGGTAAAGGGTCCGGCATCTTCAGCCGGAAGCAGCATCACCCAAGGATCTCGCGTGCCAGCTTTGCCGGCGCCAAGGATGAGTACCTCGCCGTTGATTGTGAGTTCGTCAAGCCAAGCAGGGTTATACCGGGCAACTCGGGACGGAAATACCACTGATTCCCAGGCGCTCGCAGGCAACCGTATTCCGGCTAATTGTTCGACGACGGCATAGACCCCATCGATGCCCGAAAGTTCCGGAGTTTCACCGAGTGCGGCGACCTGCTGCCACCCCAGCAAAAACCGCACAAACGCTTCCGGAGACACTGGTGACACCACAGACCGTACGGCAGCAAGACTCTTGGTTCGCAACCGGCGCAGCACCTTCGGATCACAAAACTGTTCTACTGCCGAAGTGTAATTCCCCGGTAATACATCCAGCGTTTTCACAACACTATGAGCGGCAGCAATTGGCAATCCGAAAGCATTGGCGATTTCTTCCAAAGTAAACGGCAAATTTGTGCGTGCCCAGCGCCCAAGCAATTGTTCTAAAGCATCATTGATTGGGTCTGGCGAAGACGGCACCCCAGCGGGAATCGGAACACCAAGACCATCACGTAATAAACCAGCATCGTGCACCAACGCAATATGCGCGATACCGGCGATGCGGACCTCCATCATGTGTTGTGTCAGCTGGCCTAATGGACCCTCATATGAACAGTATCGATGCAGTTCAGAGGCAGGAATTGGGCCTAGTATTCGAAGCGAATCCTCAAGCTCCGAAGGGTTCCGGGCGCGATGGAAACGGCGAATCTCCTGCTCCACCGCAGCGACCGCGGCGTCGTCAAGCAATTCGCGAAGCTCAATTTTGCCCAGAAGTTTCGCCATAAGCGATGGATCCAGCGCAAGTGCCGCGGCGCGTTTTTCCGCCAGCGGGGCGTCACCTTCATACACAAATGCGCCGGTGTAATTGAACAATAATGCGGAAGCGAACGGGCTTGGTTGATCTACGGTGACTTCGAGAATACGTACGCGCCGCGCAGCAATATCCGTTAGCAAGCCCACCAAGGCCGGAAGGTCATAGACATCCTGCAAGCATTCGCGAACGGTTTCTAAAATAATGGGAAAGTTCGGATACTTCCGGGCAACCTCGAGCAACTGTGCGGCACGCTGACGCTGCTGCCACAACGGAGCCCGTTGACCAGGGTTTTTCTGAGGCATCAGCAGTGCACGAGCAGCGCATTCGCGAAACCGTGCGGCAAATAACGCCGACGTTCCAACTTCCCGCGCCACAATATCTTCCGCTTCGGCAGGATCAATGTGGAATAGCTCCGCGCTGGGTTCAACGTCGCAATCCGGGATTCGCAACACCATTCCATCGTCACCAGCAACAATTTGGGCATCAAAATCAAATCGCGTACCCACAATGAGCGCCCATGCGGCATTCACTGGCCGCCCGTACGGCGAATGCAAGACCACCCGCCAATCACCGAGTTCATCACGAAAACGTTCGATTACGAGGGTTTTTTCATCCGGAATAATTCCCGTGGATTCAAACTGATCTGCGAGATATTGTTTCAGATTTTCAGTTGCGTTTTTGTGCAAATCATCGCTAAAAGTAGGCTGCCTACGAAACGCCCCAATAGCCTTGCCAAGTTCCGCCGGGCGCCCTTCCTGATCGCCACGCCAAAACGGCAACCGGCCCGTGTGCCCAGGTGCAGGTGTGACAAGAACTTGATCCCGGGTGATTTCCTCAACCCTCCAACTTGATGCTCCCAGTGTGAACACATCACCTACTCGGGTTTCGTACACCATCTCTTCATCGAGCTCGCCAACCCTTCTGGCGCCCTCGTCTCCACCTACGAGAAACACTCCAAACATTCCACGGTCTGGAATAGTTCCGCCACTGGTCACAGCGACTCGTTGGGCGCCAGGTCGAGCGCTTAACGTACCGGCAATGCGATCGAAATCAACGCGAGGTTTCAAATCTGAGAATTCGGTGCTGGGATAGGCACCGCTCACAAGATCGATCACAGCATCGAATGCTTCCCGCGGGAGCTCCCGAAACGGATACGCCCGACGAACAACCTCGAACCAACGATCTACGTTCAATGTAGTCACCGAGGCAGCAGCCACTGTTTGCTGCGCTAATACATCAAGCGGATTCTTTGGCACGCACAGCTCTTCGATAAGGCCACTGCGCATACGCTGCACCACAACGGCGGATTGCACCAAGTCCGAACGGTGCGTGGGATATATTCTGCCCACCGACGTAGCGCCCACGGCATGACCGGCGCGACCAACGCGTTGCAAACCTGCGGAAACGCTCGGTGGCGATTCTGCTTGCATGACCAAGTCCACCGCACCCATATCGATCCCCAGTTCGAGCGACGATGTGGCTACGACGCAACGCAGCTCCCCCGATTTGAGTAAATGTTCGATTTCGGCGCGGTCTTCTTTGCTCACGGATCCGTGGTGGGCACGCGCAATCACCTGCGGTGCGCGACCCGCAATATCCGAGGAGGACATGATCTGGGCCGGATCACGACGCCGCTCAATAGACAAGGATTCGGGATCATGTTCGATGGCCCACAGTTCATTGAGCCGAGACGTCAACCGCTCGGCAGTTCTGCGGGAATTCACAAAAAGAATCGTCGAGCGAGCGGCCATCACTTGGGCATACATGTCTTGCTCGATCGACGGCCACATCGAATGCGCAACCGGCAACGCAGAATCGCTCGCAAACTCTGCAGATTCCGCAGGTTCGGACATATCTTCGACGCCAACATACACATGCAAGTCCCAGTGTTTTTCCGCCGGCGCGGCAATGATTGTCGTCTGCGGGCCAAGAAATTCGGCAACCCGTTCGAGGGGCCGCACCGTTGCAGAAAGCCCAATGCGCTGGAACGTCGTCATCATCGCAAGACGCTCCAGGCTCAGCGCCAGATGCGACCCCCGCTTCGTTCCCGCAAGGGCATGAATCTCGTCAATAATGACGGTATTCACCTCGCTTAACGACGCCGCCGCCTTCGAGGTGAGCATTAAGTACAACGACTCCGGGGTAGTAATAAGAATATCTGGCGGTTTCCGCTGCAGCCTTGCCCGTTCCGTGGCAGGCGTATCCCCAGATCGCACACCTACGGAAATATCCGGCACCGCCAAACCAAGCCGCTCGGCCGTCATCGAAATACCTTTCAGTGGTGCGCGGAGATTATTCTCCACATCCACACCGAGGGCCTTGAGCGGGGAGATATACAGCACCTTGACTTTGGACCGCGCGGTCGGGGCGTCGAAAAGCGAATTCAGTGACCATAAAAACGCCGCAAGCGTTTTGCCGGAGCCGGTCGGTGCAACCACCAGCGCATCGCGCCCCTCGCTGATGTGTTCCCATGCCTGGGTTTGCACAGCGGTCGGCGCGGCGAACACATCCTGAAACCACCGCGCCACCGGTGCGCAAAAACGTTCCAAAATAACCTCCGACATGCTTCCAATCAAACCAGAAGGCTAGACTGAAACCCATGACTGCATACTTTGAAGACGCCAACCTAACCCGACGCCTCGCCCAAGGTACAGGTGAAATCTTAAAAGGCGTCCGCAATGTAGGCCTCCTTCGCGGCACCAACCTTGGTGATGCTGGCGACGAACTCGCCCAAAACTGGATCGCCCGAGTGCTCGCTCAACACCGACCCAACGACGGGTTCCTCTCCGAAGAAGCAGCAGACAACCCGGCACGCCTCGATAAAGATCGCGTATGGATTATCGACCCCCTCGACGGCACGAAAGAATTCGCCACTGGCCGACAAGACTGGGCCGTCCACATCGCGCTCATCGAACACGGCCAGCCCATACACGCAGCCGTCGGCCTGCCCGACCTCGGAGTGGTATTCCATTCCTCCGACGCGAAAGCCGTCATGGGCCCCCTGGCCAAAAAGATCATAATCTCCCACAACCGCCCGCCGAAAGTGGCACACCATATTGCCGAAAAGCTCGGCTTCAACACCGTATCCATGGGGTCCGCCGGCGCCAAAGCCATGCACGTATTACTTGGCGACGCTGACGCGTACGTCCACGCCGGCGGCCAGTACGAATGGGACTCCGCCGCACCGGTTGGTGTGTGCCGCGCCGCTGGCCTTCACTGCTCCCGCCTCGACGGCAGTGAGATCACCTACAACAACAAAGACACCTACCTGCCAGACGTACTGATTTGCCGCCCCGAATTGGCCGAACAAATCATCGAAATCGCCCAGGGCTTCCGGGACGAACACGGCAAATACTAGCCATGGGTGGAACGGGCAGTTTAGGGACCGACGGATCGGGGGCTTTACCCACACACGACGACCTCATAGACACCCTGGCCTGCCTGCGCGCCGACACCCAAATGCTCGGCCCCAAACGCATCGCCATCCTGCGCACATCAGGCATCCATGCTCTCCTCCAAGCGCTTATCGACGACGCGGAACACGGCGCCGAACCCGAAGTTACAGGTAGTGCAGGCACGGCTGGGGGCGAAAGACCTGGCTGGTTGGCAGGTAGACCGCCCGGCTGGCTGGAAGCCGCACGCGCCGCAGCTAGGGTTGATATCAACAACTGGCTGTCCAAAGGCTATCGCGTGACTTCCATCCTCTCTGAGGGATACCCTGAGATTCTTGCTTCCATCCAACGGCCACCTCCATTGCTATTCAGCGAAGGACACCCGTTCGGGGACGAACTGCGAATCAGTGTTGTGGGGGCGCCAAAGCCTTCCGAACTTGATCTACAAGCGGCGGTTGAGGTGACACGAAGCCTCTTGGGCCAGGGCGTGACTGTAGTATCCGGATTCGATAGCGGTATCGACTCCACCGTACACGCCACTGTGTGCGAACAAGGCGGCCGAGGGGTGGCCGTGCTCTCTACCGGACTCGACCACTGTTACCCAAAACGCAATGCCAGGCTGCGCAAGCGCTTACTCGCTAGCGGCACCACAATATGCTCCCGTTTCTACCCAGAGGAAACTAAAAGTCCGGCTCACTTTGGGATGCGCGAGGTTCTCACCAGCGGATTGAGCCACGCCACAATCATTATCAACTCCGATGACCAATCAGACGTTCGAATTCAGGCCCGGGCTGCGATCGAACAAAACCGCGGTTTAATTCTTACGCCGGCGATCGCACGTAATACCGATTGGGGCAAAGAGTACGTCAGGCAACACTGTGCCCAGGTGGCCCAAAACCCACAACACGCAGCAGCATTAGCGCTATCCTTTACCCCATGACTGCCCATCGCGAGCTCATCAACGACATCCGAACCACCCTCCCCCAATACGCCGATACCGAGCGCGCCGCCCAACAGCAAAGGTATTTGAAAACCGATGAGGCGATGCTTGGTCTCCGAATTCCTGAGCTTCGAAAACTCATTCAAACTGCCACTCGCAGCCATGCGCCACAAGGCCTGAAACGAACTGAACTGTTGGACACCGCACGCGAGCTATGGGACGAAGCCACCCACCGCGAATACCGACGTGGCGCAATCATCCTGCTACTTCTCCCGAAACATGCCAAGCTCCTGGATTCCACAGCAATGGATCTAGTTGAACACTTTGTTCGAACCGGGGAATGGTGGGATCTTGTCGACGAATGCGTTCACACCCACAACCATGTTCGGGCCAACGTGGGTATTACTGGCGCCGAACTGGAACACCAACGAATGTTGGACTGGGCGCAAGACCCCAGCGTCTGGATTCGGCGCTACGCGATTTTATGCCAGCTACAGGCCAAAGGACATACGGACACTCAGTTACTCGCCCAGGTAATCGAACTGAACCTTGGAGAGAAGGAATTTTTTATCGCTAAAGCTATCGGATGGGCGCTTCGAGACTATGGTCGAACAAATCCTCAATGGGTCCGCGACTTTATAGCAAGCCACCCAACGATGCAGCCCCTTTCCGTCCGAGAAGCAAGCAAACACTTATAACGCTCTTCCAGTGTCCCTTACCCGCCGGTCACAGCAACGTCAGATCAAGGCACAGATTTTCATTGTACGCAATGGTTGACCTGCGATCTGTCACAAATTCCATTTTTTTGGCAAAATTAATGGAATTTGTGACAAAAAAGGCCGATTTTTGTCACAGATTCCATAAAATCCGCGTTTTTTATGGATATTGTGACAGATGCCTGGTCAACGCTTGCACGCAATCTAATTTTTTGTCACAAATTCCATAAAAAGACCGAAA
>JAUMZC010000060.1:16469-17047 GCA_030528295.1 Corynebacterium sp. | reverse complement strand
GCTCAATAATTGGGAGGCACTTGCCCAAACTGGCGGCACACTCGTGGTCATTATGGGCGTCAAACATGCGCCTGCGATCACGGAAGCGCTTATCAATGGTGGGTTGAGTGCGGCGACGCCGGCTGCTGTGATCCAGGAAGGGACCACGCAGACACAACGAGCATTTCGCTGTACGCTGGGGGAAATACCGAAAACTATTGCGGATAACGACGTCGCGCCGCCCGCAATTTACATTATCGGAGAGGTGGCAGCATTATGAAGCTTTTTGTGTATGGCACATTAAAAAGTGGCCAAGAAAACCACCATTATTGTGCCGATGCGATCAGTAAAGAACCGGCCATAATCCAAGGCAGACTTTTCGACTATGGTGAATACCCAGCCCTCGTGTTGGGGGGTGGTGTGGTGTACGGTGAGTTGCTGACGTTCGCCGATGACAGCGTGCTGCCAGTGCTCGACGAACTTGAAGAAGTAGAGTACGGGGTTTACGAACGCAGCATGCAGCCAGTGCATGTTGGAACGCAGATCGTCGAAGCATGGGTGTACCACCAAAGCGAAGTCACTGAAGCTGATTACCTACC
>JAUMZC010000060.1:0-16459 GCA_030528295.1 Corynebacterium sp. | reverse complement strand
GGTCGCTGGAACGAATAACACCTGACTCGGACATTGAGTCCATAATGAACATGTGATCAGCCTCAAGGAGAACTTAGAAACCCAGGCAAGGTACGCAACACGACGCGTCGAAGCCACCCGAAATCCCGTCGCCTTTATGGCCTCAGCATTTGTCGCTGGGGCATTTATTGGCCTAGGCGTGTTGTTTATGCTGACCGCCGGAGGGCCCTTTAAAGTGGCTGGACATCCGGCAGCGCCCCTGGTTGGCGGTACTGTATTCGCCGTTGGTTTGATCCTTGTAGTGTTCAGTGGCGTGCAGTTATTAACGTCCGCGATGATGGTCATCCCAATAGGTTTAGCGCGAAATACAGTGGGGTGGGCGGCGTCGATATACAGCATTGTGCTGATGTATGTGGGTAATTTCCTGGGGAGCCTAGGGCTTGCTGCCGTGATCGTTGCGTCTGGAATCACAGAACCAGGGCAGCCGGCGGGGGAATACTTGAGCGTTGTTGTCCACCATAAAGTGGATCACTCAGTGACGGAACTGATGTTCCTGGGGGCTTTATGCAATGTGTTTGTGTGCCTAGCGGTGTGGGGTGCTGCCGCCACGGACAATGCGGCAGCGAAAGTAGCCGTTATCGCGTGGTGTGTGGCGGCGTTCGTAGCCTCAGGAACCGAACATGTTGTTGCAAACATGACGTTGTTTAGTGCGGCGTTGCTTCAGGGTGTGGAAGGAATCGGGATCAGTGAATTGCTCTGGAACCAGCTGTGGGTCTTCGTAGGCAATTTCATTGGAGGCGGGCTGTTTGTGGCCATGCCATTGCTTATGTCCGATCCACAACCATCGTTAGTGAGTGCGGAGAAGTGATGGTCAGGTTCATCGCGGAAGCATCGACAATATCCTCGATTGTGGCGAACTCATTGGGAAGTGACGCCAATTCACGGGCCAACAGGCCTTTATAGTGTTTGTTGAAGTGGCTGATCACCTTTCCATCGGTGTTTTCCACGCGAACAGTAATCGCATGTTTGCAGGGGCCAAGCTGCTGGTAGGCACCACTACGCAAATCCAATACCAATTGATCTAGGGAATTGAGTACATCGGAAATATGTGAGCCCCAGTAGGACTTCATGGTGTTATCCAGTTTTGTATTGCCAGAAAGGCGATACTTGGGAATGCAATCATTTGCCATCACCACACCAAACAATGCTGAGCCTACAGCGAGGCGATCCCATGAAGCGGGTGGCAGGGTCGGTGCGTCCAGGGCGTCGAAAAGTACACCGGTATAGCGCAACAATGCTGGAGTTGTGGGTGACGTGCGCAGCGCTAGATTTGCCTCGGCCTCCGAACGTGATTTCGGTCCAAGTTTGAGTGCCGTCATCGCGGTTTCGACATCGAGGGATTCGAGTTTATTGATGAGTGTTTCTCGAATGGGATTGAGCGTTGGGAAGCTTAATGCGTCTATATCGAGGGCGGGGTGCGAGCCGCCGGAAGCCTTGGTTTCGGATGGCGGAAGAATAATCAGCATGACCACATAGAATAGTCATGAATTCTTGTGGAGTGTTCGATGATGGTTCAAACATTCAGAAAACCAGAATTCGACAATATCGTCGGATTGTAGGGAATCAGCTGAGACCGTGATCCATCCGTTTCCCATTGGCCGGCCAGCACCCATGTGGGCGCGGGAGGCTTCAGGGCGGTCTAGTAGTTGTGTGTCGCGGTCTGGTGCAACCCGAGCAAGTAATGCCCCGGAATCGTTGATACTTGCGAACATCGCATCGCCCACCATGAGTGCAATGCCGCCGAACATCTTGACCTCACGAATGGTGGTGTGTGGCATTTCGCTTATCATCCGCTCGCGGAAGGTTGTGAGCAGTTGCTGCTGCTGTGTCATGATGGCGGTTCATTCATTTGTGGAGTCGACTTGTGTTTTCGAGAATGAAAGCCGATCGAAAACCAGTACGTTTTCGGTGATTTTTCCGTTCCGGACGGTGAAATATTCCGCGACTGGCGGCGCAACGTCGAGCTGTGATGTTTGCACTGTGTACAGCAACACGACCTTTGCTGTGTCCGCGAATGATGCAATCTCGCGTACTTGGACGACCGTGGGGATAAAGGCGCCTAAAAACGCTGCGTACTGGTGCTTTCCGGTGAATGTGTTTCCAGGGACCTGCCATACGACATCGTCCGCAATATGTGCCATTGCAAGGGCTAAATTTCCGGAGGTCCAGGCGTGGTGATAAGCGCTCACAATTTCACTTGGTGCCACGTTAGGTGCCCAGTGGGATTCGCTCACATTGCCGGTAAGAATTGCCGTTCGCAGTCGCGGAATGAAATGGTCCCAACCAGCGGCAAAGTCGTGCCGGTTGGTATCGGGCAATTGTGAATGGGTGAGCGTGACGCGGGTTCCAGTAGGGATCGCAGTGAGTTGAAATTCGAGGCGGGTTGCGCCTGGTGGCACTTCTTTGCTGCCAGCCGTTCCCCACGTGACCACAAGTTTGTGCGGTGGTTCGATTTCCAAAAATTCGCCCCGGATCGCGTAGCCCGCGATATCGACGGCGAATCGTCCGCCTTGAATGGGGTTGAGGTCTGCCGATTCGCCCATCCAGGCGGTGAGGCCGTCGTTGGTAGTGAGGTATGGAAACACCACCTCTGGGGGTGCCTCAATGTCAATGCTTGTTGTGTATTCGGACATGGGGTGGTCCTTTCTGGATAGGCGCGAGTCGGGGGTTAGCTCTCATCGCCGTTTTCAATAGCTTGTTTGAGTGCCTGGAGCTTCGTTGGCCAGAATTCATCAAGATAGGCGCGAACAGAAGCTAGCCCTTCGGTTTCAAGGGCATAGATATGCCGGGTTCCTTGTTTGGTCACGGTGGCAAGTCTTGCGTCCCGCAATACCCGCAAATGGTGGGACGTTGTTTGCTGGGACATGCCAAGTTGATTGGCTAATGCGCCGACAGCGCTTGGCCCGGTGCGTAAGACTGCAAGGATGTCCCGGCGTTGCTTATCGGCGAGTGCATGTAACACGTGTTCGAGGTTTGGTGTGGTCCGACTCATGTGAAAACATTATTCCAAAATCCATTTGTACAAACGGTCATTTGTGAATATAGGAGTTTGTATTTTGCGTGTCAAGGGTGCGATCTGTCTGGTTGTGGGGAACTGATACCCCCGAGTAGTTTCGGCATGAGTACAATAACTTCCCATGATTACCCGTATGTCTACGCTCTTTTTGCGTACCTTGCGCGAGGACCCAGCTGACGCTGAAGTCCCCAGCCATAAACTCCTTGTCCGTGCCGGATATATCCGTCGCGCCGCACCAGGTGTTTACGCATGGCTGCCGCTTGGGCTGAAGGTGCTGCGGAATATTGAGCAGGTTGTTCGCGAAGAAATGGATGCTATTGGCGCTCAGGAAATTGCTCTTCCTGCATTGCTTCCACGCGAACCATACGAGGCAACAAACCGGTGGACGGAATATGGCGATAGCTTATTCCGGCTCAAGGACCGCAAGGGTGCGGATTATCTACTTGGCCCTACTCATGAGGAAATGTTTACTAGCGCGGTAAAGGACTTGTACTCTTCGTACAAAGATTTCCCCGTTGTGCTGTATCAAATCCAAACAAAATATCGGGATGAGGAACGTCCACGCGCTGGTATTTTGCGTGGCCGCGAGTTTGTGATGAAGGATTCGTATTCCTTTGATATGGACGATGCTGGCTTGGAGGAGTCCTACCAAGCGCACCGGCGTGCATATCAGCGAATTTTTGACCGTCTTGGTGTGAAGTATGTGATTTGTAAAGCCACGTCGGGTGCTATGGGTGGTTCTGCATCTGAAGAGTTTCTGGCTATTTCTCCAAATGGTGAAGATACATTTGTGCGTGCTACGAAGGGCGATTATGCGGCAAACGTCGAGGCTGTTGTCACCCAACCCGGAGTCGAACGAGCTATCGAAGGTCAGGCGGAAGCGGTAGTGCATGAAACTCCTGCATCTGAAACGATCGAAACCTTAGTCGCGTGGGCACGTAGCGCCGGAATCACCATTGACGGCCGCGAGGTTGAGGCATCAGATACATTAAAGTGCCTGATGGTAAAGGTAACCGAGCCTGGTGGCGAACCAGAACTCCTTGGTGTGCTGGTTCCCGGAGACCGCGAAGTAGATATGAAACGGCTGGAGGCATCACTCGAGCCTGCCGTGGTAGAACTTTGCACGGATGAGGATTTTGCCAAACATCCGTTCTTGGTTAAGGGTTATGTTGGTCCGGTTGGATTGGCGGCCAATGGTGTTCGTGTGCTGGCTGATCCTCGCGTCGCCCGCGGAACATCGTGGATTACGGGTGCCGACGCCCAGCAGCGCCACGTAGTTGGATTGGTTGCTGGACGCGATTTCGAAGTAGATGGTTTCATTGAGGCTGCGGAAGTTCGCGAAGGAGATCCGGCGCCAAACGGACAAGGTGTACTCACTTTGGAACGAGGAATTGAAGTAGGTCATATCTTCCAGCTTGGGCGGAAATACACCGAAGCGTTCGATGTGCAAATCCTCGATGAGCGCGGCAAACGTTCGATTCCGACGATGGGTTCATACGGCATCGGTGTGTCGCGCCTGATTGCGGTGTTGGCTGAGCAACGTCATGATGAAAAAGGGCTGAATTGGCCGGTAGAGATGGCGCCGTACCAGGTGCACGTCGTTGTTGCTAACAAGGATGCTGCGGCGGCTGACGCGGCAGAATCGTTGGTCAACGAGCTTGCGGCACGCGGCATTGATGTGCTTTTCGACGACCGTCCCAAGGTCAGCCCGGGTGTAAAGTTTAAGGATTCCGAACTCCTCGGCATGCCGTATGTGGTTGTGCTTGGACGTTCGTTTGCTGACGGCAAACTCGAACTACGCGTCCGTGGTGGTGAAACCAAAGAACTCGAGTATTCGAACGCAGTTGAGGCAATAACTACGCTGATTTCCTAAACAACATTCCTCTAGTGCCCGCAACGTTGAGTCAGCCAGGCTCAGTGTGCGGGCGCTGCGCTTTCCAATCAAAAACGCACATGTGAAGCTAAAATTAATTGGGTGCACCGAAACTCATTTGTATTGTTCGAACCTGATTATTTTCCTGATAGTTCTGTGCAGGTTAGTTCGCTTCACCTGCCGGATAGCTTACTAATTCCGCGGCTGAGAAAGAAGCCGAATTCTAGTGATGTGCTGACCAAAGCACTCTACAGCATTAGCCCCATTCTAAAACCGCAACTTGTTGGGGATCGCTGCATCAAAGTGGAGTGCAGTGATCCCGACGGATTGGTAGATTTTGCGGTGCTCCATAACTTAGGTTTAGCGCACCTTGAGGGCCAGCGCATTTTGATGTTTGGCGATGAAACTCCTGAGTTCTCGTCCGAAACGGGTAGTTGGTATTTATCGGTTTCCCCGAAATCCGGGTTGCTAAAAACACTCCAATATACGGAACAGTATTTACAGCAATCAAATAACGATTTTCTTGTCATCCGGGACGTACATGCTTCGGAAAAATATGTGCAAGCGCGGCCGAATACAAAACACACATGGCTGGTTGAATATCGCGATGGTGACCAGGACAGCCATTTCCAATTAGTTTCCCCGAACGTGCAATGGGCGGCGTTTATCATGCGGCAATGGCTGGACACATGTGAAGGGTTTTTCAAACATCCATGGTGCAAACTCGGTTACGACTTCGTGCTGTTTGAGCCTGATACTCACGCTAACTACACCTCAGTTCGTTTTACTGAGACTCCGTTGGCGCAGCGATACTATTCTCGTAAAGTAACTTCGCGCAGATTGCAGACATGCGCGCAGATATTGCTTCAGCGAATTCGGGAAGTAAAAGAAATTGAGCTTTTCGACGTCCCGCACATTCGGGGAGATCGTTGCCTCCATATTTCGGTGGCACAGTCCAATGCATTGAACGTTATTCCGGTACTGTTCGATATTGCAATACAGCACGGTTTAGGATTATTGGATTTATTCCGTCATTTGATCGTGATGTTTGGTGATGAAGATCCGCGATTTGTTGTGCGCACACCACAATGGATTATCCCTGGAGTTTCGTTCAGTATGCTGCAGTATGTCTTTGCAGCAGCGGAGCGGGGATGTTACGAGTGCGAACCAAAATTTGAGCTGAAACAAAAGGGAAAGGGAGAAAACCTCGTAGCAAAATTCGAATATGGATTCTGGACCGTGCGAAAAGGCAGAAGCATCATTGATGTGAAAACAGCGTTGGAGGCTGCCGATGTAACCCGGCGTTGGTTAGTTGAACAAGCAGACCTTTCGAAGTCGCATTAGAGCGCTCATGAGAACACCGAGGCTCTCCCTTTTGGTGGGGAAAACCTCGGTGTTGTGGTTGCTCAGGGTGTGTTAGAGCAGGGAAGGCGTTGCGGCAAGAAGCGTACGGGTGTAGTCCTTTTCCGGATTATTGAAAATATTTTCGGTGGTGTTCTGTTCGATAATTTCGCCAGCCAGCATCACGCAAATACGATCAGAGACGTACCGCACGGTGTTGATGTCGTGGGAAATAAACACCAATCCAAGCCCAAATTCTTTCTTCAAATCCAGGAGTAGATTGAGCACCTGTGCCCGGACAGAGACGTCGAGCGCCGAAGTGGGCTCATCCGCAATGATCAGGTCCGGATCGAGTGCCAAAGCTCGGGCGATAGCAACACGTTGCCGCTGACCACCTGAGATTTGGCGCGGCAATACCTGTAATGCTGATTGGGGAAGGCCGACAAGGCTGATGAGTTCGCGAACTCGTTTCTCACGGTCAGCTGGGGAGCCCACTTTGTGTACATTCAACGGGTCGACGAGCTGGTCATGTACAGTCATACGGGGATTCAGTGAGGTCGCTGGATCTTGGAAGACCACTGACACGGACTTGCCTAATTCCCGCCGTTGAGAACCGCGAGGACGCAGGGGAGTGCCTTTGAACAAGATCTGACCACTTGTGAGTGGTTGGAGACCTACCATCACACGTGCCAGCGTGGATTTTCCGCACCCAGATTCACCGACGATGCCTACAACTTCATCGCGGGTAGCCGAGAAGTTGATGTTTTTATTGGCGTGGACGAGATCGGGTGAGAAGAGTTTCCCTGTGCGGCTTTTGTGTACAACATTGCCGTCGACGACCTGGATGATTGGGGTTTGCTCGCTCATGATTTTTCTCCAAGAACTTGTAGCAGCTCATCGGTGGCGGCATACGAGTGCGTGGTGCCTTCGATATGACGCATCGTTGGCTTCTCATTGAGGCCGACAGTTGGGTGGCTGGAGCGCGGCGCAAACCGGTCGCCCGCCACGAATTCACGAGGTGATGGGACAGTACCAGGCACTTGGTATAGACGATCCACACCAGCCTCGATGGACAACACGGATCCCAACAGGCCGCGGGTGTATTCGTGGCGGGGGTCGGTCAGAAGTTCAGAGGTGGCGCCTTGCTCAACAACTTGACCCGCGTACATCACGGTGATTTTGTGGGCTAAACGGCCCACCAGTGCGAGATCATGTGACACGAAAATCATGGCGAACCCGAGCTTTTCACGAAGATCGTTCAGCAACTCAACCACTTGATGTTGCACAGTAACGTCAAGGGCTGTTGTGGGTTCGTCGGCGATAAGAAGCCGTGGATTGCGGGTCAGTGCCATAGCGATCAGGACGCGTTGCCGTTGGCCACCAGATAACTCGTGCGGGTACGACTTCAGTGTACGAACTGGATCTAGGCCCACGAGTTCGAGTAGCTCTTCGGCGGTTCGCTTGCCGCCACGTCGCGTTAATTGTTGCATCTGTGTGCGAATCAGCATTGAGGGGTTCAATGCGCTCAATGCATCTTGGTAAATCATCGCGATTTCGTGGCCACGCAATGCGTTGTGCTCATCTGGGCTGAGTCCCAGCAAGTTTTTGCCGTTATACAGGACTTCACCGCTCATCTTTGCGGTCTTCGGAAGTAATCCCATAATGGCCATTGCGGTGATAGATTTACCGCATCCTGATTCACCGACGAGGCCCATTGTTTCACCAGGTCGCACCGAGAAACTAACATTATCGACGATATTGACATCACCATGCGCGTTGGGGAATGAAATGGAGAAGTTTTTCACTTCGATCAAAGGTTCTTCATTTCCCGAATAAACCAAACGAGTGTTTGACTCGGATTCTGCTTTGGCCAATGCGGCGAGCGAGGCGTCCAACGATGCACGCGCTTCTTCCTCACTTGTTTGCCCAAGCGTATTTTCGCTGGTCACAGTTTCGTTTTCGGGTTTCGACGCCGCGCTTGGCTTGACTGCAGGTGCGGCCAGGGCGTCGGTAAGCCCCTCAGCGAGGATATTAAGTGCCAATACTGTCAGCAAAATCATTAAGCCAGGGAAAAATGTTGGCCACCATGCGCCCGAAAGGAGGAGTTGTTTTCCATCGGAAAGAATATTGCCCCATGATGGATTTGGTGGCTTCACGCCGGCATTAATAAAGCTGAGCGAAGCTTCGAAAACAATAGCGTCTGCAACGAGTACGGTTGCGAACACCGCGATTGGGGCAAGACAGTTGCGGGCAACATGCTTTATCAAGATATGCGCTGTGGATGCGCCTAGCACGCGAGATGCGGAAACGTAGTCTTCGCCAAACGCGCTAATCACATTGGCACGCACGACGCGCGAAAGTTGCGGTACGTACAAGAAACCAATGGCCAATACCAATACTGGGAGCGCATTACCGAACACCGCGACGAATACTGCGGCGAGCGCAATACCCGGGAAGGACATAATGATGTCAAGAATGCGCATGAGTACTTCGGAAACCGCTTTTCCGGCAGTGCCAGCTATGGAACCAAGGATTGCGGCCACCAATAAAGCAGCACCCGTTGCGCATAACCCAATCACCAATGATGAGCGGGCGCCGTAGGCAACTCGGGAGAAAATATCACGGCCAATTGCATCCGTTCCAAACCAGTGTTCACCATTTGGTGGCGTTACTGGCCGGCCCGAAGCCAAAGGATCAAATTGTGCGATCAGGGGTGCAAATACCGCCATAAGCACAACAAGAGAAAGGAACAATAACGCAACTTTTGAAGGAATGGGGAGCCGCCGTAAACTGGCGAAACTTCCACCTGAAGTGCGTTCTAGTTTGGCAGTAAGATTACGTCGCATTAGATGCTCCTAATCCTTGGATTTACCAGGACATACAGCATGTCCACGGCAATATTGACCACGATAAAAGCAACAGCCACGGTCAGGGTGACGCCTTGAACGAGAAACACATCGTTGCGGGTCACGCCGTCCAAAATTAATTGCCCCATTGCCTGAATATTAAAGATGATTTCAATAATCACCGCGCCACCCATGAGGTAGCCAACACGCAAACCTAGAACAGTAATTGGTGTAATGAGTGCATTCCGAAGTACATTCCGGGACACAACTTCCGATTTCGGAATTCCCGCACCAATTGCGGTACGCACATAATCTTTATCTAATTCTTCGACCATTGAGGTGCGCACTACGCGAGCCAAAGAACCTGCCACAGGAACTCCGAGCGCCAATGCGGGCAAGAAAATGTTGTTGGTATATACGGCAGGATCCTCGGAAAATGGCACCCAACGACTAATGAGCGCTGGGAATACTCCCCAGCCACCAGGAATTGTGCCCAACCATTGAATTAACAAAATAGCCAACCAGAATGATGGAGTGGCCAATGCCGCAATAGAAAATACGCGAATAACCTGGTCTGGCCACCGGTCCCGATACAACGCGGCAACAACACCGAGTACCAACGCGATGGTCACGGCGATAAGGAGCCCAATGAATGTTAGCTGCAGCGTAATTGGGAATGCATTTTTGATTGCTTGGGTTACCGGAGTATTACCAGCGGTAGTGCCAAGGTCACCTTGGAGCATGCCTAACAGGAAGTTTCCATACCGAACCAACATGGGATCGTTGAGGCCATATGACTCGCGATAGGCGTCAAGGGCTTCTTTTGATGCGGCCTCACCGAGTGCTAAACGAGCCGGGTCAGCAGGGCTAAATGACATCACAAAGAACACCAGGAATGTGACACCCAGAATCATAATTGGCAAGGCTACGAGCCGTCTGCCAATGAGTCGAAGAAGATTAGACATGATGACATTTCTTGTAAAGAAGGATTGGGGAAAAGAAACCCGGCGGACAGTAAGACGCAATCAATATTGGCCTTACACGGTCGCGCCGGGTTGCGTTAGCGGTGCGAACCGCTAGACGTTACTTTGTGGATGCCACATCGAGGAAGCTCAAGCCTGTGACACTGATCGGCTTGAAATCAACCAGCGTGGAACCGTCCCAAGCGGTCGGAGTCTTGCGGTGGAACAGTGGGTACAGCGGGACAATTTCAGAAATGTAGTCGAAGAGTTCATCCCAGATCTTCTGAGCTGAGTCTTCATCGGTTGCCTTGAGGCCCTTGTCCAGCAATTCCTGAACCTTGGCGTGGGACTCTGAACCCTTCCAGTGCATGCGGGAATCAGTCCAGGTTTCGCCGGCGTACCACCAACGCATCAACAGGTCGGGGTCCTTACCGAATACGGATGGGTCGCCAGGAGCAATCACCACATCATATGCGTCGGGTTTGCCATCGATGGTGTTGTACACATCAGCAGACTTCTTTTCGGTGAAGTCGACAGTGATTCCCAGCTTGGTGAGGGATTCTTGGATGAGTGGGGTGCACTGACGAACCCAGTCGTGGTCGGTGCACAGCAGGCGCATCTTCTTCAGGCCGGTTTCTTCGAAGAGCTTTTTGGCCTTGTCTTCGTCCAAGGTGTAGACGGTTTTAGCCTTGGAGTAGTTGGGGTGGCTTTCCTGAAGGAACGAGGTAGCAGCCGAAGCCTGGTTGCTTAAGCCTGTTTCCAGTACGCGATCCATATCGATCGCATACAGGAATGCCTGACGGTTCTTAACATCCGAGAATGGGTTCGAAGAATCGTTATTGAACATTGCGAATAGAAGGCCAAAACCTTGCTCTGATACGAGGTCATTCGTGGACTTCAGCTGATCGATATTGAGGTATGGTACTGAGTCGATGGCCTGGGTGCTCTTCGACTGGAGCGAGTTAATACGAGTGGAAGAATCTGGGATGATCTGCCAGTTCATCTTCGCTGCCAACGCTGGGCGGGTGCCGTTGTAGTCCTCGAAGCGTTCGAATTTCACGGTCTTGGAAGCACCGTTGTCGGTCATCTTGTATGGGCCAGAGCCAACTGGGTTGGCGTCGAAAGCCTTTGCGTCAGCTTCCACAACCTTCTTGGGGACAACCTTCACCACGGCGAGGCGGTTTGCGAGCACGCCGGTGGCGTATTCGGTGGTGATGGTGACTGTTTTGTCGTCCTTCTTGGCTACGCTCTTGATGAATGGAATGAAGGAAGCGTAGAGAGACTTGTTTGCTTTATCGAGAATACGCTCGAATGAGAAAACGACGTCTTCTGCGGTGACCGGATCACCGTTATGGAACTTTGCGCCCTCGCGGATTTCAACGTCGACAGTGGTCTTGTCGCCCTTAGGGAGTTCCGTTGCCAGTGCGGCGTACACTTCGCCGGTGGCTGGATCAATTTCCGTCAAGCCTTCAAAGGTGTGCCAGTTGGCCGCAACAGTAAGGGCTGAGGTGGTGGTCATGGGATCGTACCCATTGGTGCCTAGCTCATAGGAAATTGCAGCATCGATGGTGCCGTCTTTGTTGACGGGACCTGCAGCTGCGGAACTGGACCCGGAAGTTTGGCCAGTATCGCTAGGTGCGCAAGCGCTGATGGTTGCGGTAAGACCGGCGGCGGCGCCGAGTGCTCCGGAAATGCGGAGGAAGCTTCGACGGGTGAAGGTCTTGCTCATCGTGGTCCTTTCCCTGGAGGGAGTAAAAGTTGGGTTCAGATAGACACGCTGGTTATGACAGCTCTACAAGAGTTCATAATAAGCGTCTCCTAGATCGACATGTCCCCAATGGTGACAAGCTTGTGTTGCAGCGTTTCATGTGCGGCTAGGTATTGGCCCTTGCCTCACTTAAAACAGCCTGTGATTAAAATGTACATCAGACGTCTGATGTGATCTACAATTCAGGTAGGATTTTTCACCGAATGGCTTTCAGGCGGACAATCGTTGCAGGATGAAAGCACGGTTTAGTATCGACTGGAACAGTGAGGAGAATGGCACGTGGTAACCCGAGCTCGTAACACTGCACAATCTGCGGTGGAAGGCATCGAAGACTATATTCGTCGTCACAACCTGCACGTTGGCGATTTGTTGCCTTCTGAAAAAGAATTGTGTGAAGAGCTGGGATGCTCCCGATCTTCACTGCGGGAAGCAATGCGTACTTTGGTTTCGTTGGATATCGTCCAGGTGTGCCAAGGGCAGGGAACATATATTTCAAAAATGTCGCTGGCCCCCCTCATTCGGGGTATGGTGTTGCGGGTCACGTTGGATGTAGACCAATCATTCGAGCATCTGCTTCAAGTTGTAGATACCCGCGAAGCGCTCGAGCAATCACTCGCCGAAGAATTGGTTGAAGTGCACGATGAAAATTCCGTGGAACAGTTACGAAATATAGTCGCCGAAATGCGCGAATGCGTTCGCCGTGGGGTGTCGTTCGGCGAAGAGGATCAACAGTTCCATGTGGTGCTGTTAGAGCGCACGAAAAACAAATTAATCCGCGAACTTTCTGATGCGTTGTGGCAGATTCATTCGGAGGTGATCCCGCTCCTTGACCTTCCAATTGCTGAAGATCTTGAACTCACTATCTATTCTCACGCCGCGATGGTGGAGGCTCTTGCGCGCCAAGATGCGGCGGCATTCCGTAATGCCGTTCAGTCCCACTATGAACCGGTTCGGCACACAATTTCATTGCACATCAACAAACATGTTTCCGATAGTGAACCAACCTCGTGAGGATGCACGGTGAATAGCGTCTGCCGCTTACGTACCCCGCCGTAGCTCGTCGGTGTTGTGTCCTTGCGTTCATGCAAGGGCAACGTAAAACTCTTGTTTTCTTCTCTTGAAAGGCTCTTTTCAATGTCTGCAGTTCCGGCGTTTGCTGGCGTTATTCCTCCGGTCGTGTGTCCTCTGAACGATGATTATTCGGTCGATCATGAGTCACTTCGCCGCCATGTTGAGCGGCTTATCGAAGGTGGAGTGGACGGACTGTTTGCACTCGGGTCGTCGTCTGAGGTTGTGTTTTTAACCCGTGAACGTCGCCGTGATGTGCTTCGAACCGTTGTTGAGGTTGCTGCTGGACGTGTTCCTGTGATCGCTGGTGTTATCGATACCACGACACTTCGCGTGGCTGAGCATGTAGAGGATGCGTTGGCCATTGGCGTGCAGGGATTGGTAGCTACTGCACCGTTTTATACTCGCACGCATCCGAACGAGATTTTGGATCACTTACGTCGTATCCATGCCATGGCGCCAGAGTTGCCACTGTATGCATACCAGATTCCAATCTGTGTGAACGTAACGTTGAGTGATGATCTGATGCTCACGTTGGCTGAGGAAGGCGTCATTTCAGGCATGAAGGATTCCTCCGGTCTTGATGGGGCAACTCGCAACCTTATTCGCAAACGGAATGCCCGGGGTCTGCGCGATTTCAAGGTGCTTACCGGCTCCGAAACTACTGTCGATTTGAACTACTTCTTTGGCGCAGATGGTGTTGTTCCAGGTCTCGGAAATGTTGACCCGGCAGGGTATGTTCGTTTGCATCAGGCTGCGGTAGCGGGTGATTGGGATACGGCACGCGCGGAGCAAGAGCGACTCATCGAACTATTTGACATTGTTTTCCAAGGTGACTCAGCTCGAATTGGTGGCAATTCATCTGGAGTGGGTAGCTTCAAGGCAGCGCTCGAATATCTTGGTGTGTTTACCAACCGCCTCATGGCTCCACCGGCGTTACCGTTCACTGCCGAGGAACTCGAACGTATTTACGCTATTGTCGATGCCTCAGGCTTGAAAGATTAATTGCTATGAAAACCTGTGCGATTGCTGTTGATATTGGCGGCACGAAAATCGCCACTGGTTACATCGATCTCGCGCAACCGATGCGTGTGCATGCTCGCGCTACACGTCCGACCTGTGCGCAGCAAGGAAGTGCGACGGTTCTCACAGAGGTCATCGCAGCAATTTCTCAGATTATCGACGTCGCCGTCGCCGCTGGCTTTTCACCGGTGGCGGTGGGTATTGGCGCTCCGGGTGTTGTTGATCCCGAACAAGGCATCATCGTGTCCGCTGGTCATACCATGCCTGGTTGGGCTGGTACCAATGTTGCAGCTGCAGTCGCCCAGGCGACAGGCTTGCCAGTGGCTATGCATAACGATGTACGTGTTATGGGGTTGGGGGAAGCGATCCATGGCGCGGGCAAAGGCTATGGCGATGTGCTGTTCGTCTCTATTGGCACGGGAATTGGTGGTGCAATCATTACGCACGGTGCATTAGAGACTTCGCCGCATTTCAGCCGCGGCGAGATCGCGTATCTTTATGCGCCAACGCCGACCGGCGGCTGTGACATTATTGAAAATATTGGCTCCGGCCCAGCGCTCACTCGGGCATACCGTGAACAATGTGACCGCGAGTGCGAAGATATTGATTTACGAGAGATTATGAGGCGGTACCGCCAAGGCGATACGTTGGCCCATACTGTGATCGAACAGGGCATGACCTGTGTTGGTCAAGGACTCGCCGGGTTGATCAATGCTGTTGATGTGGAGGCCGTCATTGTTGGCGGTGGCGTGGGCACAATCGGGCAAGCAATTCTTACACCATTGACTCGTGCTCTTCATGATGAGTTGCTCCCGGCGATGAAGAATCTCCCGATTGTACCTGCGAAGCTGGGTACAGATGCACCGTTGGTTGGTGCAGGCTATTTGGCCACAACGACGTTATAAAGATGAGGAAGACCATGGATTTCAACGCATTTCGCGATCAAGTAGCGGGCACGTTAATTGTGTCTGCCCAAGCGCCCGATGGTCATCCATTGCGTGATACTCACACGATTGCGCATATCGCGGCGGCCGCTGTGGCTGGTGGCGCCACCGCAATTCGGTGCGGCGGCTATGGCGGCCTGGAAGATATTCGGGCTGTCGTGGAGAAGGTTGACGTACCAGTGATTGGCCTGACAAAAGAAGGCACGACTGGTGTGTATATCACGCCGACGGTTGCTTCAGCTCGTAGTGTTGCCCAAGCAGGTGCAGCAGTTGTTGCGGTTGATGCTACGTTCCGCCCATGTACTGATGGTTCATCGTTTGCGGAGAAAGTTGCTGCGGTGCATGATGAAGGCGCGTTGATTATGGCGGATATTGCAACGGTTGAGGAAGCGGTGGCGGCGCATCGCGATGGTGCCGATATTATTTCCACAACGCTTGCTGGCTACACTGAGCATCGAGCAAAGACCCCAGGGCCAGATCTCGAACTTGTGAGCGAGATTCGCGCGGCTCTTGGATCGGACGCTTTTTTGATTGCGGAGGGACGGTATCACACGCCTGAACTGGCCGCCGAAGGTCTTGCTCGAGGAGCTGACGCAGTGATTATTGGTACGGCGATTACCGATGTTTCATTTGTGACGTCCCGTTTTGCGCAGAAGGTAGAAGAGGCGGCACAATGACCTCGTATCGCGGTCGCGTCGTTACCCCCAATGGTGTGATTCAAGACGGCATCGTCGAGGTGACCGGTGACCGAATTACTGGTGTTCGTCCTGCGCAAAGCACTGACACGGTAGCGCAATCTGCTGCTTGGATTCTTCCGGGTTTTGTCGATGTGCATAACCACGGAGGCGCTGGTGAGGGGTTCCCGAGCTCGGATTTGGCTGGCTGCAGGAAAGCTGCCCGGCATCACCGGTCGCATGGTTCCACAACGCTGTTGGCGTCGCTGGTGTCGGCTCCTGGGGAGCATTTGGTCAATCAGGCCGCAATCCTTGCGGATCTTGCTGATGAGGGCGAAATTGATGGTGTCCATATGGAAGGACCCTTCGTCAATATTTCCCGGTGCGGTGCACAAGACCCCGCAGCGATTATTCCGGGGGATCCGGAGTTATTGGCCCGTGTTGCTCGCGCTGGCCGCGGCTGGTTGAAAACTGTGACGTTCGCGCCCGAGACAGACCATGCACTTGAGCTGGTGGATACGTGCGCTGAGTTTGGAATCGTTGCATCGCTTGGGCATACGGATGCTGATTTTCAGACCACGCTGGCTGTGCTACGTCATGCGGAGCAGGTGGGGGTGACGGTGACCGCGACGCATTTGTTTAATGCCATGCCGCCAATTCATCATCGTGAACCAGGTGCAACAGCTGCGATGATTCATGCTGCGGCGGCGCGTCGAATGTTTGTTGAGCTGATTGCCGACGGCGTGCACCTCGATGACAATATAGTTGACCTTGTGTGGGATACCGTCGGTGCCGAAAACGCTGTGTTTGTAACTGATAGCATGGCGGCTGCTGGCATGTCCGATGGCGCATATGTGTTAGGTGATTTAGCAGTAACTGTCTCGGATGGCGTTGCGCGTTTAACA
>JAUMZC010000059.1:1035-17159 GCA_030528295.1 Corynebacterium sp. | reverse complement strand
TCCACCAGGATTTTTCGATCATGACTGCCAAGGCGAACAAAACAAGAAATTTCCCGTTCATCGCACCAGGCATTGAAAGCTTTGGGAGTCAACTCGCCAAAATAACGAAACTTCGGACGCTGCAAAATCACGTTGCCATACCGAACGCCAGGTAACACATGATGGTGGCGAGCAAGCGGTTCCCAGCTCCAGCACATCATTGGCCAGTTAGCCGTTGTAATGAGATAAAGAATCCGAATCCAATCTGGATATAGCTGAATCGAAGCCATGCTCGTTGGCTCGAAACGTAACCTAGTACCGTCTTCTTTCTCTATATACATCCGATTGCCATCCGACCAAACATAAAGATCTTTCGCTAGGATCTCGTCATTCGGAGTTTCAAACGCATTTACATTGAGCGTGCACGATTCTTCAATGTTCAACTCCCGGATTGAATTGACTTCTTTCCTATTGGATATCCAGTCAACCCCAGCTTTCGTCTCCCCGTTTTTGTGTTTGATTGTAGATACCGCGGCGTCGGCAAGCAGCCGATACCGCGCGGTTAAGTTGTGCCCAGGCAATGCCACTGTTCCATCACAAGCAATGAACTGTACTTTCGACGCATCAGATGGGTCGCGCATTGGAACGACTGGCACCGAAAACGTACCTGGGCTAATCGAGTATTTTTGCCCCAACTGTGCTTTCCGTGATGACACTATTGCACGAACCTCAGGAGCCTTCAGATCGATCCAACGTTGACCACGAGCGGTCGCCCAAGCGCACAGTTCGACCAATTCTTCGGGTGGGTTGATGTCCCTCGTATTGTTAAACTGCTCAACGATATCTTGGTAGGAAATGCCAAACGCCGGGTGCAATAAATCCTGAACACAAACTCTGCTAAAACCGTATCGCTCGTGCACAATTTCTGCGAGTGTATTCGCAACCCCTTGATCTGTCGTTTGCACCAACTCATGCTGTAACAAGAAACTATAACAACGCTCCAAACTCGCCAGTGTGCGTGCTCCAATATGCACGTCAGCATCGCGTCGAACCTCAAAATCGGAATGTTTATTTTCCAGAATCCAGTGGCGCGTGTGTGCCTCGAGTGCATTACCCTTACTGCTAACTGTCGATATATTTTGAGTTCGACAGCGCTGCCGGTACCCAACGTCTGTTGAGCCGAGTAAAAACTCTTTCTGCAATAATGTATCGAGCGATTTTTCAACGAATTTCACATCGTCAACATGAAATTCCTCAACCAACTGTTGCACTAGCGCATCCCAACCCATTGGCATCATTGTTAATGCGACGATTCGATCGAGCAGTTTGTTTCGACCAACCGAACTGAAGGGCTCATTCTCTGTACGTGGCGCAGTGAGATAATAGCGGTTACCCACTTCAACGGCACTAGGATTCCAACGAAGTTCGCGTGGTTGTTCCTCATTTTCTTCGTCCGTCGAAATAGGGTCAATACATCCAATTACAACGTCATCATGCAGTGTGAGCTGGACGTTGCCATTGGAGCCTGCATCGTTCGCAGCGTCGCTATGCACAAGTCCAACTCGTCCGACCAACCGCGAAGGAGTAGCTCGAGTAGCACCGCGTGCCATCAACATAGTGACGTGCCGCAGCGCTTTTCGCCCTTTCTTCGAATCAGTTTTCAGAGATCCATCAAATATCGCACGTAGGTTTTGATCCACGATTGGATGAAACGCTTCAAGCGTCGTCCGAATAACGGGAATGTCATAGGCGAACCGTAGCTTTGCCGTAGATTCTTCAATCTGTAAGAATTCAAGATAATCGTTAAAAGCAATACACCCAGACCTAATCCCAGTTAATCGTGCCCCCATATTCAGGGTCATAATTCAACTCCCCGTAACTTTAAATTGCTTTCAATCGTTTGTTGCTGTTGCGGGTCGAGCGACGCAACCATATTTCTCAAATTTTCCATTAACACATCTCGCATATGCTCGGCGAACCAGTCCTGACATCCCGGCAAAATTGGCCCGCGCAGATAAAATAGCGCTTTTGCGATATCCCCCTCTTCCAGACTGGAAAACACGATTCCTAAGTCACTGCATATTTCGGTTTTTGTGAAATAGACCCGATTTTCAGGATTGTATTCAATGTTTACCCCAAGTTCGGAACAACCTTTTACGGGATACCATAAGGCATTCTTGGAGCAGAAGTTGTTATACAGCTCAGCTAGGATGATTTTCTTCGAAATTTTTCCTTCATATTGCGAGAGCAAATATGCCAACTCAAGGGCTTTAATATTAGAAACTTCCTTGCCGTTCGCACTCGGCTTGCCTGTTAAAGTAATGGTAAACACCATCAACTCTCTTTCGTTAAGCACACTGTTGCATACGCGATGACACTTAACAAACTCAACCTAACTTTTGTAAGTTCTTTGCGTTGACTAAGTGGTTCATCAATCGGCCTGAACTGACTCTATAAATCGTCTCAAGCCAAGGCAAGCGTTTTCCTCATCAATATCCTTTCGTAGCCACACCGCTACACTTAGGTTGCCGCGGATGAACTTTCTTTCCCGCAACCAAAATTCAGTCACCCCTCTCCCGAAATATCATTGTTCTACCTGGGGTTTTAGTACACAAAAATAGGTAGAGAACGCCACTAGACGAACTCTACCCTGTGAAATCTGGGCTGGCCGGTTTAGAACCCAGAGATTGAGGAGATGTCACACGAGAAGCTCTGCACGGGACAGGATTGCAAAACGTTGGTGACACAACCGGCGGTGCAGTAGAAATAGGATTGGCATTGGGTGTCAAAGCCGTCGTCGGAGTCGCCTTCCGCAAAGTCGAAATCATAGTCAGCCATGAGGAATATCCTTTCAAATCGGATCGATTCTTCGATCTTTCTAACGCCGTCTTTTGGCGGCAATGACAAATGTATCGGAGAAAATATTTTTAAAAAGAGTAAAATGCGTCAAAAGTGATAAAACCTCAACAAAACAATTCAAAGTCACTCAAACTGTTACAGGCGACCACCAATTGAGCGCATGTTCCGAAGCGTTTTGGAGATAACAGCACAAAAGGTAGTGCCTACGTCAGTAGGCACTACCCAGGTCATTCAGCTCCTACTACAACAAAGTAAGAAAATCGGTGAAGTAGCAAGAAGGGTGAGAAAAGGAGCTAAACCGTGAGGCCCCTCCGTTTTGGGTGACAATTTCATCTGCCATACCCCCATCCGCAAAGTCAAAATCATAATGAGTCATGAGGAGATTCCTTCCAAATCTGGCCAAAGAGCTACGCCGTCCAACGCCCCGTTTGACGTTATTTTGAAGTGCTTTTTCAATAAAGTAAATGGGCGGTGCGTGCAATAATTCGCACTACCCATTCACCTATATCTTATTTCGACCAAAAAATTGGTGGAATAGTGACATCGCAAGTAAGAATCGTGGGATAGCAGAATGGGCTCATAATTCCACTTTGGACATCAATTTCGTCCCCTGTATTCCCATCCGCAAAATCAAAATCATAGTCCGCCATGACAGGACTCCTTCCAAATATCAAGATCTATGTATCTTACAAATGCTGACCTTCAGCACTGACAACCAAGATATCGAAGATTTGAGCCCTGAAAAGCATAAAATACATCAAAGAAAATAAATCTTTACCAACACATTTCAAACCAATTCAAACCCGCTTGATGCAACAACGAAGGGGCAGCCCCACATAAGTGGACCTGCCCCAATAGGCTCGTCGGCACCGTGTCGCAGACTAAATACGAGGAATAGTCTGACAAAGTGTAAACATGCTTACACACCCAAAGAAATCACTAATGCTATGAGCAACGTTAGCTTCTTCGACAAAGCCTCCATCGGCGAAATCGAATTCAAAATCCGCCATGTTTACGTCCTTTCATATTGAATCGAAAATTCAAACATGTACATGCTGCATGTAGCAACGCCACCAACGTTAATGAAATTTCGAAATTTAAAAGGCACAAAATACATCAACGTCTATAAAACTTCATCAGCGCAATTCAAACTCGTTCAATATTGAAGAAACTCCTGCCACCTAATCGTTTACTAACAAATACGCGGCAACGGATCACCGACCAACATATCCACCATGCGTGTGCCCCCAAAACCCGTCTTTAACACCACCGCCGATTCGGGTTTTTCGGCCACACGTCCGATCACACTTCCATCGGGCAAACATTTCATTGCATTATCGACGTCCGCCTCCCCCACTACTGAAACAAATGTTCCCTCATTTGCCACGTACAGCGGATCAATTCCTAGCATGTCGCATGCCGCTCGTGTCATGTCGCGAACTGGGATCGCCGTGTCATCCAAGACCATGGCGTAACCTGTTGAATCCGCAAGTTCGTTCATTACGGTTGCTAATCCCCCACGTGTTGCGTCGCGCATCCAGTGGGGGTCGCATTCATCGAACAGTTTTTCAACCATTGAGTTTACTGCACGGGTATCTGATTCAATTGGCGCACTAATCGCCAAGTCACCTCGAGCCAGCATCACCGCCATCCCATGATCCGCGATGGGACCGGAAACGATGATGTAATCGCCAGGTTGGACGGGCGTCGAAAAGCGTCCCGGGGGGATCACACCGACCCCTGAGGTGTTGATATACACCTTGTCACCTGCGCCTTTCGGTACAACCTTGGTGTCCCCGGTGACGATCTGCACCCCCGCACGATCAGCGGCCGCCCGCATCGCAGCCACAATTTTGCGCAATTCGTCGATCTCCAAACCCTCCTCCAAAATGAAAGCAGCCGAGATACAACGTGGCCGCGCACCCGCCACCGCGAGATCATTAACGGTCCCATTCACCGCGAGTTCGCCAATATTTCCGCCTGGGAAAAAGATCGGATTCACCACATAGGAATCAGTCGAAAACGCAAGCGAACTTCCTGGCTCGGTGTCCAAATCCGCCATTGGCACCACCGCAGAATCACCACGCTCATCAAGCACCGGATTGCCATATGCGTCATAGAACACAGCTTCTATTAGCGCGGCAGAAGCTTTACCTCCAGCACCATGTGCGAGCGTCACATGACTATCTGTCAGCCTGTTTCCCCTTGAACGCACTCGCGAAATATTGAGGTTCACTCGATGTTCGTCCTCGTTAAGACGGTTTTTGGGCTCCATGATTCTCCTTGCTTGCCAACGTTCAAATCAATGGTAGCCCCGCTGGTACTGTGAGACATGGTGAAAGGAGCAGCATTATGTGCCTTGGCGTTCCCGCCCAGGTCGTAGAGATTCAGGATGGCGCCCGCGCGACCGTAAGCATTAGCGGAGTTTCCCGGATGATCTCTACCGAACTTTTGGTCGGAGAGGAATTAGCTCTCGGAGATTGGGTATTAGTCCACGTAGGTTTCGCACTCAGCACGATTGATGAGGAAGAAGCCCAAATTACTCTGCAACAAATCAAACAACTCGGCGGCGACACTTTCGAAGACGAGCTCGAATCATTTACATCATCAGATATCACCTAAAGGGCGGCAAATTATGAAATATGTTGATGAATTCCGCGACCCCGAGGCCGCCAAAGCACTCTTGCGCCGAATCGAAATCGACGCTGCCAAAGTTGGCAAAAACATCAATTTAATGGAGATTTGCGGTGGTCACACGCACACGATTTACCGCTACGGCCTGGAAAATCTTCTCCCGAAGTCGATAAATCTTGTGCACGGACCTGGTTGCCCGGTCTGCGTCATTCCGATGGGCCGCGTCAACGACGCCCTGTGGCTTGCCGAACAAAAAGACGTCATCCTCACCACCTTCGGCGATATGATGCGCGTTCCCGGATCTACCGATTCCTTGCTCGCCGTCCGCGCCCGAGGCGCCGATGTTCGCTTTGTATACTCGCCACTTGATGCGCTCAAACTTGCGAAAGATAACCCAAATAAACACGTTGTCTTTTTCGCCGTTGGGTTCGAAACTACCGCCCCTTCCACTGCCGTCACCCTAGAGACCGCTCGGCGTGAACAACTGCCGAATTTCTCGGTGTTTTCAAACCATGTCACCATCGAACCCCCACTACGCGCACTGGTCAACAACGGCGACACCGAAGTCAATGGCTTTATCGGCCCCGGCCACGTCGCCACCATCGTAGGAACACAAGCATTCGAATTCCTCCCGCGCGAATTTGGCCGTCCCGTCGTGATCGCCGGATTCGAACCTTTGGACATCCTGCAAGCAGTTGACATGTTGTTACAACAATTTATCGACGGCCGCGCCGAGGTAGGCAACCAATACGCTCGTGTAGTCCGCCCTGCAGGAAACGCTGGTGCCCTGAAACTCATGTCAAAGGTCTTCCAAGTGCGTGACACGTTCGAATGGCGCGGCCTAGGTTGGTTGGAAAATTCCGGGCTAGGAATCGCACCTGAGTACGCCCCCTGGGACGCCGAAAAGTTATTTGATATCCCTGGAAACCGTGTCCCTGACCCTAAAGCTTGCGAATGCGGTTCGGTTCTCACCGGAAAAATCAAACCTTGGCAATGCCGCGTATTTGGCACCGCCTGCACGCCTGCCACACCGATTGGCACCTGTATGGTTTCTCCGGAAGGCGCCTGCGCGGCCTATTACAATTTCGGCAGAATCGATCGCGAAGCAAACGCCGCACTAGCCCACGCCTAGCATCGAGGTTCCATGTATCTGTTTTCACATTTTTCGGACGCATATTCGTGCCTACCAAGGACAAAACGAACCCTCACCATTGCGTACATACCAACGGCCGCACTTGGTGAAACCATCGATATGTCCGAATATATTTCCAAAAACCTGCATGCTCTTGAATCGCAGTACGCCGTAGAAACCTTGGACCTTGCCACGGCGTCGACAAGCGAAGTGGCAGACGTTCTGAACCGCGTACCAGCAGTATTCCTCGATGGCGGCAATACGTTCTATCTCATGCACCATCTTCGCCGCACCGGCGCCGACGCAATAATTCGAAATCGAGTTCAATCAAACGAACTGATCTACTTAGGCAATTCGGCCGGCTCAATCGTTGCTGCGCCGGACATTGAGTACTGCACAGGTATCGAGACACCAGGCTCGAAAGACCTACTCAAAGGCGATTTTACCGGTCTCGAACTCGTCGATTTCTACCCACTGCCGCACCTCAACAATCCATGGTTTGATAGTCGAGTACGTGACGTAATGTCCGAATACCAGTCCAAAATCGAGCTTGTCCCTATCACCGACAAACAAATGATTTATTTGCACAGGGATTCGCACGACATTGCGACCGCACCATAACCCGAAAACCAACCACCAATCAGTACACTTCCACATGTGACCTTTCGGACAAATGAATTTGACCAGCCAATCGGCGAGCCCATTTCCAACTGGCAGCCAGCGCTCCGACCGGCAAAGGTAACCCTCGAAGGGAACTTTTGTTCGCTAGTGCCGCTTTCTATGGAACACAGCGCCGAACTGTTCGCGGCATACACCTCCTCACCCGACCCAACCCCACAACACCACATCGCAAATTCAAACATTTGGACGTATCTTCGCCAAGGCCCGTTTGCCTCACTCACCGAATACGAAACCTGGGTACACGGCGCCATCACCAGTCAGGATGCGATCACATATTCGGTTATCAATACCGAAACGAGCAAACCTGTTGGCACGTTGTCACTCATGCGTATCGACACCGCAAATGGCGTCATCGAGGTCGGCAACGTGGTCTTTTCCCCACTCATGCAAGGCACAGCCCTGTCTACCGAAGCGCAATTCTTACTAATGCAATATGTGTTCGACCAGTTAAATTACCGACGGTACGAATGGAAGTGCGATAGCTTGAACGCCCCCTCAATGCGCGCGGCCGAACGCCTCGGATTCACCTACGAAGGTACGTTCAGAAACGCCGTAGTATACAAAGGCCGCAATCGAGATACCGCCTGGTATTCAATCACTGATACGGAGTGGGAACATCTTCGGCCTGCATTTCAGCAATGGCTCTCCACCAGCAATTTCATCGACGGGAAACAAATCCGCCGACTCCAAGACTTGCGCTGACAAATCACCGCCCACCAGCCTCACCGCCCACGCTGGTACCAACACCATCGGCGCCACACCACCCTCGCAATGGAATGGGAGAACGCCAGGACTTCACGCAGAAGATGCTTGGCCAACACGTTCCGGGGCGTGGGAGCACCGACCACGCGTATAGGTATCTTGTGGTGCCAGGCCCACATACGAACGCGGGGCAGGTGGTAGGTATTGGTCACTACTATCCAACCGCCGCCACCAAGCAAGCCATACACGCGTTCCAAGTTTTCATTGGTCGAAGTTGCGTGTTCTTCCACGATGATCGCTTCATCGGGTATCCCTCGGGCAAGCAACCAGTCCCGCATATATGATGCTTCGCCGTATCCGGTGACCACAACGTTTCCCGTAATATGCGGCAATGCCGCCTCCAACCTGCGATCAAGGGCGGGTCCGGGGCGGCAGCCGAGGATGACTACGGGTGTGTTCATTGGCCGAGGAGGCGGTCGCGAAGTGCCTGGTCTTTGTGCAGTACTTCGTCGCGCATCCGTTCCTGATAGGTCACCATTTTTTCCACCAGTTCAGGCTGCCCAGCACTTAACATGCGCACCGCCAACAGGCCAGCGTTTTTCGCGCCACCAATAGACACGGTGGCTACAGGCACACCTCCAGGCATTTGAACGATGGAAAGCAGAGAGTCCATACCATCGAGTTCGCTTAATGCCCGTGGAATACCAATGACTGGAAGCGGTGTCGCAGCCGCAACCATGCCAGGTAGATGGGCAGCCCCGCCAGCGCAGGCAATAATGCATTTCAGGCCGCGAGTATGCGCCTCGCGTGCATAGGTCAGCATTCGGTCAGGAGTGCGGTGCGCGGAGACCACTCCCACTTCGAACGGGATACCAAACTCAACGAGCACATCAGCAGCTGGTTCTACAGTGGGCCAGTCTGAATCAGAGCCCATAATGAGGCCTACCACCGGACCATCAGCGTGGTTTAACGACATTCATTATCCTTTCCTGCTGGATATCCATCGGCCCATACTGCATGTACCAGGTAGTGGGCGGCGAGCTCGGCGCGGCGTCGTAACTCATCGAGGGGTTCATCGGAGCAAATGTTGATGTGGCCAATCTTACGTCCGGGGCGCCATCCTTTGCCGTACAAGTGCACCTTAGCGTCCGGGAATCGCGCCCATACATGCTGCACGCGGTCCGCCATTGGAAGCTCAGGATCTTCCTCCCCGCCAAGAATATTCGCCATGACTGTGTGTTCACCAAGGCACCGCGTGGAACCCAGCGGCTTATCCAAGATCGCCCGGAGATGCTGTTCGAATTGGCTGGTTACGCAGCCGTTTTGTGTCCAGTGACCGGTGTTATGCGGGCGCATCGCTAGTTCATTGACCCAAATGCCGTCGGCCGTTTCAAACAGCTCCACGGCCATCACACCAGTCACGCCTAGGGACTCCGCGATATGACACGCCAATGCACCTGCCTGCTCTGCAAAGACACACTCTGGTGCTGGGGCAATCGCTTCGACGCAAATGCCGTCACGTTGCACTGACTGGGCTACCGGCCAGTGTTGCATGACGCCACTCGGGGTACGGGCAACGAGGGCGGAAAGTTCCCTTACCAATGGCATTTTTTGTTCGGCCATAAGGGGGACATGTTGGATAAGCAGGGCATCCACAAGCTGCATGAGTTCCTTACGACTCCCCGGGAACCAAACACCTTTGCCATCGTATCCCCCGCGCCGAGCTTTCAAACATACTTGACCGGCAACCTGATCCCAGAAGGCAAGCGCATCCTCGCGGGAGTCCACCGCGCAAAACGCTGGCACCGGGGCGCCGATGTCCGCAAGGCGTTGCCGCATGAGGAGTTTATCTTGCGCATTCACCAAGGCATCCGGGCCTGGTTGCACATTCACACCCTCTGCCAACAATTGATGCAAGTGTTCGGTTGGGACGTGTTCGTGATCGAAGGTGACCACGCAGGCACCGGCTGCTGCGGTACGTAATGCATCCAAATCGAGGTAATCGCCAATAACAACATCAGCGGCTACCTGGGCCGCAGAAGCGTCGCGCGCCCCGGCAAGCAGTCGAATGGATTGTCCCAGCTCAATGGCTTCTGTATGCATCATTCGGGCCAATTGGCCGTCACCAATCACGGCAACTACCGGCATACCAGGGGCATGTGCATCGGCATTGCCTAAGTGCAAGTGCGAATCAGTTGGATGGTTGCTCACGCGCTTAACTATAGGCCAGCTGGTTAATGGTATCCGTAATTCTTTTCGCTTTTGGCACTCCCCGGACATAGACGGGTCCGTAATAAGTGTGCAAGGTAATAACGTCTCGATAACGGCCCGCGCCATGGACTGCCTGAAGCGGAATTGAGGTGGTGCGGGAGAAGAGACCGTCGCCACGCATCAGTACTTCTTTATCAGTCACGGTAAACCTGCGGCGACGTTGCCGTATCAGCGGCAATACCAGCCTCCATATCAAGCATAATGCCCAGGCCAACACCACTAAATTACGCCATGAGTACACAACAGTAGCGTCGCGGTCAAGGTAGCCCACAGCGATCCAAAACACGGCGGTAAGCACAAGACTTTCCGCCACTGGACGGATCATGGCGCGCAGCGGTGCAGTAACGTCAACGTAAGTCATTGCAATCTCAGGTGGGTAACGTCGCCAGCGGCAAGTTCATGTCGCTGACCATGCGTATCGACGACCACCAGCTTACCGTCATCGGCAGCATCAACGGCCGTACCAAGCAATGTTTCATCCCCGGGAAGCAAAACTTTCACCTCTTGACCAATCGATGAACACACCGCCCGGTAATCCGTCATCAACGTCGAGTTGTTATGCATCCACTGAGTCAGGCGACGTCGCAAACCTAAGAGCACATCAATGGTGAGCTGTGTGCGATCGAAATCAACGCCGGGCCGGGCAAGATCCAATGAAATCGCATGCGGAACAGGCAATTCCTCCTCGGTGAGGGACACATTCAGGCCCAACCCAAGGACCAGTGCCGGCTCATCCCCCAAGGACACTGCCTCGCCGAGAATGCCGCAGACTTTGCGCCCGTTGATGAGCACATCGTTGGGCCATTTCAGTTTTGCGGGGATGGGCAGGGCGTCGAGAATTGCAAGCCCCGTAATCAGTGGCATCGTGCCGAGCCGTTGCAACGTTTGTGCTGGTGGGCGTATCAAAATCGACAACGTCACCTGGCTGCCTTGCGGGGCAGTCCACACCCTTCCATGACGCCCACGGCCCGCATGCTGATACTCCGTAATATGCGCGGTCCACGCCGGAGCGCCGTTGTGAGCTGCGGAAACAAGGTCCGCGTTCGTGGATCCTGTCGCTTGCGTGTGATGCACCTCGGCATATTCGCCACGCAATGCGGCACGTACTCGGGGCACATCGATGGGCATACGGTCAGTCATACGGATCACTTTAGCGCGTGTCGCTGCGGATTTTTTTATCCGCAAACTTCGCAATTCTCAGCATTTGCGCTGTTCACGCGTAGCGATTATTGATAGGCAACACACCTAAGTCTGCAACGTGTCATAAATCACTAGGGTTTTGTAGTGGAAACAAATGCTTTCATGGTCTAGTATTCCAAAACATGACCATTTCCTCACGTTTGATCGAGATTGCGCCCATGACCACCGCCGACAAGATCGCTGATCTTAAGGCACGGCGCGCGGAGGCCCAATATCCAGTTGGCCACCGCCCGATTGCCAAAGTTCATGACGCCGGCCGACTGACTGCCCGGGAACGCCTGGATTACCTTCTTGATGAAGGCTCCTTTATGGAAACCGATCAACTGACCCGCCACCGCACCCATGCCTTTGGGATGCAAAAGCGGCGCCCCACCACCGACGGCATTATTACTGGTTGGGGGACTATCGACGGCCGTGAGGTATGCGTTTTCTCCCAAGATGGCACCGTATTCGGTGGCGCACTCGGCGAAGTGTATGGCGAGAAAATGATCAAAATTATGGAACTCGCCGTTGCCACCGGCCGCCCCTTGATCGGCCTGTATGAAGGCGCTGGCGCCCGAATCCAAGATGGCGCGGTTTCCTTAGACCTCATTGCGCAAACCTTCTACCACAACATTAACGCCTCCGGCGTTGTTCCTCAGATCTCCGTGATTATGGGTTCTTGCGCTGGTGGTAACGCCTACTCCCCAGCCCTGACTGACTTTGTGGTGATGGTCGACCAGACCTCCAAGATGTTCGTGACCGGACCTGACGTTATTAAAACGGTGACAAGCGAGGACATTAGCCAGGAAGAACTCGGTGGCGCCAGCGTCCATATGGAAAAGGCGGGCAACTCCCACTTCACCGCATCCAGCGACGAGGAAGCCCTGGACTGGGTACAAGACCTTGTTTCCTTCCTGCCTTCCAATAACCGCCAGCAGGCACCGATCGAAGACTATGACCGTGAATCCGGCACCATTGAAGAGAACATGACCCCGGATGATCTCAAGCTCGATCACATCATCCCCGATTCTCCGACCATTCCTTATGACATCCGCGAAGTCATTGAAAGCATCACCGACGACGGCACCTACCTGGAAATTCAGGAAGACCGCGCCCCTAACGTTGTGATCGCCTTCGGCCGCGTGGAAGGTCAGTCCGTTGGTTTCGTGGCAAACCAACCGATGCACTTCGCTGGCTGCTTGGATATTGACGCATCCGAAAAAGCCGCCCGCTTCGTGCGCACCTGCGATGCCTTTAATATCCCGATCGTCATGCTTGTGGACGTCCCCGGCTTCCTGCCAGGCTCCGGCCAGGAGTACGACGGTATCCTCCGCCGTGGCGCCAAGCTGCTCTACGCATATGGTGAGGCTACCGTTCCGAAGATCACCGTCACCCTCCGCAAGGCATACGGCGGCGCATATTGCGTGATGGGCTCCAAGGGGCTCGGCGCCGATGTAAACCTCGCGTGGCCGACCGCACAGATCGCCGTGATGGGCGCTGCGGGCGCTGTGGGCTTCCTCTACCGTCGCGAGCTTGCCGACGCCGCTGAGCGCGGGCTCGACGTCGCAGAGCTCACCAAGTCCTTCGAACGCGAGTATGAAGACTATATGCTCACCCCATACCTCGCCGCTGAGCGCGGGCTTATCGACGCCGTGATCGTACCGTCCGAAACCCGCGGCCAGATTGCACGCAATTTGCGCCTGCTACGCGACAAGAATGTGCCGCGTCCAGCACGTAAGCACGGAAACATCCCACTGTAAACTACCCCTTTAAATCACCCCCTCGTCTCTCATGTGATCTTGAGTGGTTACCCCCAAATATGTGGGAAAAACCACTCAAGATCACAGTTGTTTCTCCACACTGGCAAAAAACAGCGAAAGAAGATTTACACTAATTGCCATGACTGCTGCCAATACCGGCGCTGAAGCGCCCGATCTCACCACTACCGCCGGCAAACTGGCTGACCTGCGTGCCCGCATTGCCGAGACCCAAGCCCCGATGGGGCAAGCCTCCGTGGAAAAGTCCCACGCGGCTGGGAAGAAGACTGCGCGTGAGCGCATCGAATACCTGCTAGACGAAGGTTCGTTCGTAGAAATCGATGCCCTTGCCCGCCACCGTTCCAAGAACTTCGGCCTGGATGCAAAGCGTCCTGTGACCGACGGTGTAGTCACCGGCTACGGCACCATTGACGGCCGCAAAGTTTGCGTATTCTCCCAGGACGGTGCCATCTTCGGTGGTGCACTTGGCGAAGTCTATGGCGAAAAGATCGTCAAAATCATGGATATGGCCATCAAGACTGGTGTGCCTCTCATCGGTATCAACGAGGGCGCCGGTGCCCGTATCCAAGAGGGTGTTGTTTCCCTCGGCCTGTACTCCCAGATCTTCTTCCGCAACACCCAAGCTTCCGGTGTGATCCCACAGATCTCCCTCATCATGGGCGCCTGCGCCGGTGGCCACGTGTACTCCCCGGCATTGACCGACTTCATCATCATGGTGGACAAGACCTCCAAGATGTTCATCACCGGCCCAGACGTTATCAAGACCGTCACCGGCGAAGAGGTCACCCAGGAAGAACTCGGTGGTGCCCACACCCACATGGCCACCTCCGGTACTTCGCACTACACCGCCTCCGACGACGCTGACGCCCTCGACTGGGTCCGCGAACTCGTGTCCTACCTGCCACAGAACAACCGTGCCGAAGCACCTCGCGCAGAAGCCGACATCATGGTTGGTTCCATCCAGGAGAACATCAACGAGTCCGACCTTGAGCTGGATACCTTGATTCCGGATTCACCGAACCAGCCATACGACATGAAGGACGTCATCACCCGCATCGTCGACGATGGCGAGTTCTTTGAAATCCAGGAAGGCTACGCTGAGAACATCCTTATTGGTTTCGGCCGCGTTGAAGGCCGCTCCGTAGGCATTGTGGCCAACCAGCCAATGCAATTCGCAGGTTGCTTGGATATTAAGGCATCCGAAAAGGCCGCCCGCTTCGTCCGTACCTGCGACGCTTTCAACATCCCGATCATCGAGTTCGTTGACGTCCCGGGCTTCCTCCCAGGCACCAGCCAGGAATACGACGGCATTATCCGCCGCGGCGCGAAACTGCTCTACGCATACTGCGAAGCAACCGTTGGCAAGATCACCGTGATTACCCGTAAGTCCTACGGTGGCGCCTACTGCGTGATGGGCGGCAAAGACATGGGCGCAGACATCGTGCTCGCATGGCCAACTGCTCAGATCGCCGTCATGGGTGCCGCAGGCGCCGTTGGCTTTATTTACCGCAAGGAAATCAAGGCCGCAGCCGCCGAAGGCAAAGACGTGATGAAGGTGATGAAGGAATACGAGCGGGAGTACGAAGATACCCTGGTCAACCCCTACATGGCTGCAGAACGCGGCTACGTAGACGCCGTTATCCCACCATCCGAAACCCGTGGCCAAATCATCGAAGGCCTGCGCCTTCTCGACCGCAAGGTCGTCCAAGTACCGGCCAAGAAGCACGGCAATATTCCGCTGTAAACCGAAAGGCACTCAATGTCCGAGGACACCACAACCAGTGAGGTGAAAAAGCCCTTCCTCACCATTGTCAACGGCAACCCCGATGACACCCAAGTTGCTGCGCTCACCGTTCTCTTTGCCACCATGGCCAATAACGCCGTGAACAAAGAAGAAGAGCGCGAACGAAACATGTGGGGCAGCTACGACGATCGCCTCCGCGCGAACTCCTCGTACAACCCAGCGTCGTTCCGGAACGTGAGCTTCTACTAGAAGCCACCAGCAGCCATACAAACTCCTCCGATTTTTGTTCGGGGGAGTTTTTCTTGTCTCAGAGCAGTTGCACGGCTAGGTGTCGCTGGCCTTGATGGTCCTGGGTGTTCCTCCGAGTTGATGCAATTTGATCCTATTTATCTATGAATGCCATAGACAAATTGAAATATTTGGGTAGGCTGACACTGCAAGCGCTTCGAAGGTGAAGCGCTATTCAGACCAACGTTCGAAACGGAGGAAACCCATGTTGAGCAAACTAACCCGCCGCACTGCCGCCGCAACCACAACCGCAGCCGCCGCAGGCGTCCTGCTTGTCCCCACCGCTGCCGCTGACGACCTCAGCACGACAGTCTATGGATCGTTTGCCGAATTTTGGTGGAACTTTGCCTGGATCCCCGCATACTTCTCTTCAATTCTCCCCATCAATGAATTCCTAACATCCATCGGCTTCTAACAAACCCCAGACCGGACAAGGACGCCAACAGCAGCCGCAGGTGCATGGCGCGCACCTGGGCTGCTGTTTATTTTGTTTCTTTGGCACAGATAACGGATTTGCAACAACCCCCTGTGAGTATTGACTCCTTTTATACAGGCACTACGATAACTGTAATAAGCATTTCCTTTTGCTTATTACAGGGTTTGTAACTTCTACAAATCACCCCGCAAGGCCCAATATCATCGACCAAACTTCACACTTGGAGGAATTCTATGTTCAAATCGATTCGCCGCCGCTCCCTCACAGCAGCCTCAACCGCCGCCATTGCAGGCACCGTCCTTATTCCGCAAGCCGCTGCTGGCGATATGGAATCTCTTAAAAATATCCCTGGCGCTGACCTGCTCTCCGCTGTTTTCGACCTTGTCTACCCCTTTTACATCATTCCAGTAACTTTCTCTGCCAACCTCGGCATTTTTG
>JAUMZC010000059.1:0-1025 GCA_030528295.1 Corynebacterium sp. | reverse complement strand
CGGCTAACGGGCAATTTTCCCAGCACATGCATGACCTGATTCGGCGCAGATAGTCATTATTCCCACGCCACGGAGAATAATGAATGTTTGCGCCGTATTGCTCTTCTTTGCCAAAGTATTCAATGTGATTTCTGATTAATTACGTTTATCCGTGCACGGCAATTAGTGCACTATTTTTCTTTATCCAATTAAACACACCCACAATTGTGCCCCGAAAATTTGGGCTTTACAAACCAAATGCAACCGAACGCTGTATCGCCGGAAATTTCGTCAAAAAATTTTTTAGAAATCCTGTAATATCTTCCGGTATCGTACCGATACGATAATCAAACAGTTCAAAAATACAAGCGTATTTTAAGGCAGCCGGTGCCTTATGTTGAACTGTTTCACCGTATTCACCTACCCTTGGAGGGACTTCATGTTTACAACACTCCGCCGACGCACCCTCGCAGCAACTACCGCAGCAACTGCCGCAAGCGTCGTATTCATTCCACAAGCAGCAGCCGGAGATTTCGATCAGTTTGTCAAAGACACGCCTGTTTTGAATGCCCTCTCCCATGTTGTTGACATCCTGTACCCACTGTATGGAGTTCCGCTCGCCCTTTCCACGCAACTCGGCATTACTGACGTCCTTCGCGCAGTCGTAGGCGCCATTCTGCCCGGCGTATAACTATTCACGAACTTCAGCAAAGGCACCGTACTAGTTTGGTGCCTTTTTGCTTTATTTACAACCTCGCAGAAATATTTTCACCTTGGCTGTAATGTTTTCTCATGCTCTCGCGATGCATTAAATAAGTGGCCCAGGAATACATCAGTATTGCGAGGTTGCCGGCACCTCTAAATAAGCTGCTTCACCACATTCGTCTAACCATTGGAGTAAATTCATGTTCGCCAATTTTCGACGTCGCGCCCTCGCCGCCACTGCCACAGCTGTCGCTGCTGGCACAATTCTGATCCCGAATGCTGCAGCTGCAGACCTCAGCTACACCATCGAGGACACCTTCCGAGGATTCCTTTGGGATCTT
>JAUMZC010000058.1:11257-17310 GCA_030528295.1 Corynebacterium sp. | reverse complement strand
GTTGACCTAACATCGCCATTTAACGACCGTTCAAGTTTTGCGACCTGGGGTTTTAGGGTAGCAATGTCGACAACTGGCTGCCTTTTTCGGCAAACCCAGCCAGTTCCGGACAAACTGCTGGTCACGCAAACGCTGTCGTCCGCGGATACACCCGGCTGAGTATTCGGCGGAATTGAGTGAGGGAGTGTGGATCCCTTAACACCTCTAGCGGACCTTGAAGTGAGAAGTAGTGTTCCGCATACGGGAGGTATAAGGTGTTTGGGCCGTCGATTCCTGAGTTTTTGCTGGTCAGTAGGACGGTTGCTTGATTGCTAGCAAGCTTTTCATCCAGTGCGGGGTTGTGTACATGAGGCCACGAGTAGCGGGTGGGTTTCGGCGGGGCAACGTGAAACGAGTGAGTGGATAGCTCGAGACCTGCGGTGATGGTTTCTTTAGAGCAAGTGTATGGCAGGTTGATGATGATAGTTGGCCATCGGTGCTGTGATCGGTGGATAGCGGTTTCTAAAGAATGAGCAGAGAACTCGGTGGTGTTGGTTGGGGCGGCGGTGAGCAAGGGGATGGGGCTGTGGGTGATTGCATAGGATTCGATCTCTTGCCTGTTCAGGCCTTTGGTTTTGTGGTTTGTAAGTCCAATGAGGTCGCCTCCGTTGGGTGTATTCAGCAGGGGGCGGAGTGGTTGGTTGACGGTATCGGCGTCGAGAAGCGCTACGGGTGTGGCGGAGTCAATGTTGATGAGAAAGGCAATCAGGGCCGCAATGGGAGTTGTACGCACTTGGTTTCCAATCCCGGTGACGCTGATGATTACTGAGTGTTGTGTTTCGTGGGGTGGGAATCTTTCAATTTGGGCGTAGTAATCGCGCCATAAAAAATTATGAATAGATGTTCGTATTGCCAATTTCATATGCTTTTCAGGGGGAGTGATTTTGGTGTTGAGCAGGGCAAATATGGGAGGGGAATGCTATCTTTGAGCACTGTAGCAAATGAGCCGATTGGATTGTGGTGAAGGGATGTTGAGCTTTGATCAAAATCGGCAAGGCCGTCGGTGTGATGGTGTTTTCGATGATTGTGGTGGGGTGCGCGGATCGGTTGGAGCCTCCCACGCCAGTGCGATATGTGGATACGGATAGGTTGGCTCAATGGTCGAAAACGCACGCGTTGCCGTATGGGATTCCGGAACGTGCGTTGCGGGCGTATGCGTTTGCGGCCTGGAAAGTGAGTGAAGAGAAATGTGAGTTGGGTTGGCCTACGTTGGCCGCATTGGGGGCTGTGTTGAGTCATCATGGGACGGCGCATGGTGCTGAGATTGCAGAGGACGGGATTTCTACGAAAGCGCTGCGTAATTTGGATTTAGTGAAGATGGAGCCAGTGGCTGATACTGATCATGGTCGGATTGATGGCATCCTTGAGCATGATGTTCCGGTGGGGCCAATGCAAATGATGCCGAGTCGGTGGGAGCAATTTGAGGCGTCGGCTGTTCCGGGGAGAAAGCCGGATCCGGACAGTATTGATGATGCTTCATTGGCCGTGGCGAGGCAGTTGTGTGCGATGGGGGATGTGAAGAGTTCGGATGGTTGGGATAGTGCGATTAAGAGTGTGTTTGCGGACCCGGAGTTTGTGAAACAAGTGCATGCGAAGGCTGGTGAGTATTCTCGGTGAGGGTGTTACGGTTCGCGATGTGTGCGGCGGCGGTGCTGGGGTTAGCGGGGTGTCAGGAACCGGGCTGGGCAAAGGATCAGCAGTTAGTGGAGGTGAAGCCTCCGAGTGGAAAATTACCACCATTGCCGACGTCCTACTTCCCGCCGCCGACCACGGAAAAGCCACCGCCGCCTCCACCACCGCCCGCTCCGCCTCCTCCGCCAGCGTCGTCGGTCACGGTAACGCAGACGGAGACTGTGACTCCGAGTGAAGAGGAGCCTCGGCACCCGGCGATTACGATTCCGCTGCCTGGGGAACGTTTTGGAAGGAGGTGAGGCTCAGGTGGAAGATGATGTGGTATTGCCGCCGAAGAAAGATCATCGGACGGCTCTTCAGGCAAATAAGCTCAGAATGACGCTTGCCACCAGGGCGGTTCGTTTTGGGGTGTACGAGCCGGTTGTTCCTGTGAAAACGGTGAAGATTCTTATTGTTTCGGCAGTGATTGCTGGAATTCTGATCGTGGTCACTATTGGTGCGGCCAAAGTCATCCAGATGTTGTGAGTTAGGTGATGGCCCAGTAATAGGTGAGTACACCTTGGGCGATCAGGATGATCGGGATTGCGCTGAGGCTTAGGACGGTATCCAGAATGGAAATCACTTTGGCGCTGCGTGCTTCTTGCACTTCGTGCGGTTGGTAGCCAATCAAGGCGATGAGAATGAGGGCAAGGGCTGTGGCTGTGGTACTAAAGGCCAGCCACGGCTGCCATGATGCTGGGTCAACGCTAGCCCACCAGGGACTATGTGCCGGGTTGGCCTGTGGTTTTTGGTGGATCCAGGTGGTAATTGATCCAGCTAACACCGCGCATACTAGGCATCCAGAGCCAATCAGTGGGGTGATAACTCTGGCGTCACTGTATCCGTTACTCCGGAAGATAAGTGTCAGTGCGAGTATTCCGCCGCAGAGTCCCTGCTGCCAGTACGGGCTGTTTACCAACGTGAGTGCGATACAGCAACCGAGTGCGGTGGCGAACCAAAGCATTGAACAGCGATGTGAACGTTGCTGAATCGCACTACGGTCGATGGTTTCGCCGGCGTCGTTGAGCCGCAGGAGCGTTGCTAAACCTGAGCCGTTGATGGCGATTGTGGGGGCGACGAGCAGTATAAGTATCGGAACCCACGCAGACCATGCGGCAAGTGCGAGCATGCTGGCGCCATAGAGATTGCATAACAATCCAAGAAACACCACGCCAGCCAATGTGCCCAGTGAGAGTGCGCCGGCAGAGCCATTTCGTGGGCGTCCTCTACCCAGAATATACGCGGTGGGGATACTTGCCAGACTCCCTACAATGATCAATGCGGAAACTTGAATGCCTGCCGGAAATGGCGCAAACAGTGGGTAGGTCAGGATAAGTGCTGTCAGAGGTAAGGAGAAGGCGAGCCACCGGGTATGTGGTAGTGGTTTTCGAATAGACAGCGCGATGCAAAATAACGTGATCAGAATCATAAATTCTGCAAAAATGCGTGTAGTGAAATTCCATTCGAAAATATTGTTGGGTGATGTAAGGATAATTGGAATTGCTGGGCAGTAGATGCATAACGCTAATACTGCCGAAATAATAAGTAGTCCAGAAGTTCGAATTTTGTTATGCCAGCGCCAAGAATGGTCCGAAATTGAGTGCCGAACTTCCATCATTACATCGTCAACAAACGGGGAAAGTGCGGCGTGAGTTTGCGGCGTGAGGAACAATTTTTGCCCATCAACAATGTGATAATCAGAAAGCGCAAACTCCTCATCCAGCACGCCGGTTCGGGGTGAGGAAAGTGCCCATACATTTGTTCCCATGGTGTGTTCATCAGGGGTTTCATCGCTATCGTCTGTTGGGGTAAATAGCTCCGTTATGTCATCAATAATGTCTATGATTGGCCGGTCCGCTGGTAGGCTCACGTCCAATTGGCGGTTATTTCGAAATACACTGACTCTGATAAACGTTGCAGTCATGCAAGTGATACTTTCACAAATTGAATGTTGCTGAAAGGGAACTGTATATCTGTATTCAACAAGCTTAGAGTAATTGCGAAACGCTCGCATACTTTGCGTGTTACAACGACCCCCACGGGAGGAAATATTTGAGCACAAGACTAATTCACCGTCCTGCCAGATTACATCGCACAATTCAGCCCGATGATCCGGTAAAGATCGCATCGGTGCCCACGGTGCGTCATTCCAATTCACAAATGGGCGGAATACTGCGTGTGCTGATGCCGCTGGTTGCTGGTCTGGGCATGGTGCTGATGATGTTTTCCACGGGAAACCCCATACGTATGGCGATCGGTTCGGTGATGTTAGTGATGGTGCTGATTACCTCGGTGGGAATGTATATACGTTCGAAAACTGGCGCGCGAAAACAGGCGGAAGATCAGCGGGAACGCTTTCTGGAGCACTTGGAGGAAGAAGAGAAAAAGATTTTCACCGCTGCCCGGAAACAACGCCGCTGGTCAGAAGCCCGTAACCCTGCGCCATTAGCACTGCTTGATGTGATGAATCAGCCGCATCGATTGTGGGAGCGCCGCCCAAGCGATGAGGATTTCCTGATCGTCAGGCTTGGGGTGGGTACCGGCGAACTTGCATGCGGAATTGATGTGCGACCAGCGTCTGATCCAATGCTGGTGCCTGAACCGATCGCGCAAGCGCACCTTGATCGTATGGTGAAGCGATGCAGCACTATTGATGATCTTCCGATTGCTGTCCCACTGCAAGGTGTGGTTTCGATCGTTGGGGAGCCAGAAGCCACGACGAATGTGCTGCGGGCGCTGTTGGTGCAGGTTGCGGCGCTTCACGCCCCAGACGATGTACGATTCCACGTTGCCCTGCCATTATGCGCAAACACCGAGTCCATGCAGTGGGCGTTGTGGCTGCCTCATTTGCTGCATGGGCATCATTTTGATGGTCCGATTGCATCGCGGAATGTGTCACGGGATCCAGATACGGCACATTTGCTGTATCAGGAAATTTATGAGCGTCAAGAGGAACTGCAAGCTTCGGGACGTGCGCAAGCGATCCCGGTCCAGCGTCCACATCTGCTGGTGGTTGTTGATAGCGCGACGCAACACGGTAAGGAATTACTCAACGCGGTCACTGCCTGCAACGACATGGTTGCTGCGCGCATTACGCTGTTGGTGGTCTCTACAAAACAACGCGAAGAACCTTCCCATGTGGATGTACGCATCAGCATCAACGCTGAGCGTATCGACGCCCCGACCTTCAAGGTTGAGTTGCTGGACCGCGGCATTATTGGGCCCCCTGCGCAAGGACAAGCTGGGTTTCCGCAACGAATGATGTATGGCGGCTGCCAAGGGCGCGTTGATACCGTTTCAACCAATCTTGCGGAGGCAATTGCGCGGAAACTCAGTCCGCTACGGTTGATTCCTGACGCCGAACCGGATGCTCCACTTGAACGCACGATTGCGCTCGATAGGTTGCTAGGTATTGCTGATTTTCATACCTATAATGTGGCTGAACAATGGGCGCCCCGACCTCCGGAGGAATTTCTCCATGTGCCTATTGGGGTGGATGCTGAAGGGCTGCCGATTCGCCTTGATATTAAAGAATCCGCCCTCAATGGCATGGGACCGCATGGTCTTTGTGTGGGGGCGACCGGTTCTGGAAAATCCGAGGTACTTCGCACGCTCGTTCTTGCGCAAGCGATTTGTCATCCGCCAGACTTATTGTCGTTTGTTCTTGTTGATTACAAAGGTGGGGCCACGTTTGCGGGATGCGAAGCACTCCCACATACGGCCGCGATCGTCGATAATCTCGAAGATGCGGCGGGCCTTGTTGATCGCCTTCATGATGCCATCTACGGGGAAATTCAGCGTCGGCAACGCGTACTGCAAGCCGGCGGCAATCTGGCGAACATTTGGGAATACAATAAACTCCGCGCGCAGGGCGCACTCGATGAACCATTACCCCACCTATTTGTAGTGATTGACGAATTCGGGGAACTCCTTGCAGCGAAACCGGAGTTTATTGACCTTTTTGTACAAATTGGTCGCATCGGGCGTTCCATTGGTGTGCACCTGTTGTTGGCGTCGCAACGGCTCGAAGAAGGTCGGCTTCGCGGGTTGGAATCCTATCTGTCCTACCGCATCGGACTGAGGACCTTTTCCGCCCAAGAATCTCGCGCCGCGATCGGGTGTGCAGATGCCCACGAGCTTCCCGCGATCCCCGGTTCTGGCTTATTAAAAGTAGATCCCGATATGTTTGAGCGTTTTAAAGCTGCCTATGTGTCTGGCATCTACCAGCCAGCACAACGCCATGTTCAACGCGAACTTCCACCAATGCCCATGCCATTGGAATTGCACAACACAACGGAGGCTTGGCTATCTGGCAGACAGGAAGCATACAACCTGGATTTGGC
>JAUMZC010000058.1:0-11247 GCA_030528295.1 Corynebacterium sp. | reverse complement strand
AACACTCCCACTAACGTAGAAGAAGCAACCACCATTGATGTTGTGGTTGCACGCCTTGGCGCTAGTGCAGCAAAGACTCGACAGATTTGGTTACCGCCACTGCCAGATTCACTTGGTTTGGAACAGATCCTTGGGCGAATTCAGGCAACTTCGCACTATGGATTGCGGGCCGAGCGTGACGGCTATCTCCGTGTTCGGTTGGGTTTGCAGGATAAACCCATTGAACAGTGGCAAGGCCCCCTGATCCTGGATCTCTCTGGGCCCGGCGGAAATATTGGGATCGTTGGTTCACCACAAACAGGGAAAACCACCACGCTACGCACGTTGGTGGTGTCAATTGCGCTCACGCATTCACCGGCAGAAGTCAATATGTACATCATTGATATGTCCGGTTCATCCTTGCGATATCTGGAGCAGTTGCCTCATGTGGGTGCGGTAACATCCCATTTGCAGGAGGAAAAGCTGACACGTCTTGTGGCTGAAATGCGACGTCTCCTTGAAGAACGTGAACGTATTTTCAGTTCGTATCATCTTGATGGAATCGAACAAATGCGGCGGATGCACCGTGAAGGACAACTGCCTGATATCGTTGCGGCGGATGTGCTGTTACTTGTGGACGGGTGGGCAAGTTTCCGCAAGGACTTTGACCAACTTGCGGATATTGTGCAAGACCTGGCATTCCGCGGATTAGGGTTTGGGATCCACGTGGTGTTGAGTTCGGGCCGGTGGGCAGATTTTCGCCTACCACTCCAAGGGGTACTAGGAACAAAACTCGAACTTAGCCTCAATGATCCATTTGATTCCTTCATTGGCCGAAAAACAATGGAAGCAATGAAGGGTGCTCCTGCTGGTCGGATGCTCACCCCGGATAGATTATGCACGCAGGTATGTATGCCGACGGTGCGTCAAGCAAACGCGGTGTCAGGTGAAACCCCTGAAGCAATAGTCACGGCCATTGCTTCAGAGTGGCGAGGCGTGCAGGCGCCGGCAATCCGGCTCCTGCCAGACAAGGTGTTGTATCAGGATCTTCGAACGGAGTTTGCGCATGTGGATGCGCCGATGATCGGTTTGAACGAAATCGACTTGGGGCCAGCTTGCCTCAACATTGATAAAGAACACCGACATCTCATGGTGATCGGTGATGGTCAAACCGGCAAAACCTCAACGCTGCACGTTCTGATCCATGAAATTGCTGCGACATCCACTCCGGAAGAAGCGATGGTGTGTGTTTTTGACCTTCGGCGATCGCTGCTTGGCGCTGTGCCGGATGATTACCTGGGCGAATACGCAGGAACAGTAGAAAAAGCGAAAGTAATGGTCCAGGCGCTGTGCCATCAGCTGACAAAGAGAATTCCGCCGACAACCGTGACCATTGAACAACTCCGAACGCGCTCCTGGTGGTCTGGCCCAGAAATCTACGTTGTGGTCGATGACTTCGACATGCTTGAAGGGGAGGCAAATCCGTTACGACCGTTAATTCCGTTTATTGCACAGGCTTCAGACCTCGGGTTGCACATGATTGTTGCGCGTCGAAGCGCTGGAGTGGGGCGCGCGGCATACGAGTCAGTGTTCCGTGCATTAAAAGACGCTGGAGCTGCAGGCGTGTTGTGCTCAGGGGATCGTCAGGAAGGGCAAATCTGGCCGGGAGTGACGATGCAAAAACTACCTCAAGGTAGGGCGTTGTGGGTGGATAGAACCGGTAGGAAATCAATGGTCCAACTGGCGTATTTCAATGATGAGTAGAGTCTCAAATATTATATTGTAATTTTTAATCAAAATATTCTTTACACACTCGATTCTGTACCCTAAACTTGCAGAAGTTGATGCTCGAACAACATTATTGATACTGGAGTCCTCGACGCATGGTTCATGATGCAAAGTCTGACGAACAACACGCTACAAGTAGTTGTTTAATGCTGTACCCAGGGGCAACAAAACCACCGTTTCAATGGGCGGCTCGATTACCGTTATCCTGGGCATATATTGAAACTCACCCGGCGCACTGGAAAGTTCAGATTGAGCGGGTAATAGACGAGTATTACGGCCCATTTAAGCTTAAAAGGGCTGAACAGAAACTCGTTCGTGAACAGTTAGAGCGAATGGTAGCAATGGCGCAAGAGCAGAAAGTATTGCTGCTTTTAGCGCTGCCAGGCGCGATGGAAGATGGCACAGTATCCGCGTGCACATTGGTGGTGAAATGGCATAATTTTCCAGGGAAAAATGTATCGATGGCGCTGGTGGATGAAGCGTATCGACGCCGCGGCGGTTACGAACGCAGAACCACACCGCATGGTGCTGGTTACGGCTTTTTTGAAGAAGAAATACGAATTGGCACGGCGCTTGAGCCGAAGAAGGCATGGAATTGTCAAGCCATTCTGCCGATCGTGGGAACGTCGTGGCTGGTCATGGCTTCCGGTACGGCCCCCGATAAAGAGCATGGTGAAATGGTTGAGCCGGTGGTGTTGCGATTTATTGAAAGTATCCGTGCATACCAGGATCGTCAGGGGTTGCTTACTGCCGATGAAGACATTGACGTAGGCGACGTAGGCATGCTCATGGGGAATGGAAACGAAGTGATGATCAGTCAAGCTGTAGAGCTGCATCAAGTACGTTAAAGGCGGTTACCGTGACGCTGAGTGATGAAGTCCAAATACCAATCGGGCAACTCCAAATTGCCGGGCGAAGTTTAGACACCGTATTTCATGATCTTTCTGAAGTGGAAAAAACACTTGTGAAGTTGTCTGGAACTGATCAAGTTCATGGTTTCCGTATGAGTGATGCAGTGGATACATTCTTTTCGGAATGGAAACAAGCGCGACATATTTTGCTGTTGAACATTGATGGACTCGGGGAAATCTCGACCCAAATCGCAGAAAATGCTTCTCGGTTTGATGCGGAAACAGCAACGGGATTGGGCAAGTATGCAGATGACCTAGAAAAGTTGAGTTCACAACTTTCGGGGAGCGGGGAAGGCGGCAGTCAGTTAGCTAAACCAAGCAATCTGGCTGGTATTTGTCGTGCGGGTAGTCCCGAGGATGTGTATGCGTTTAGAAATTCAACCGCAGAGGACTCACAGACGGGCATCCTCGAGGTCATGGATGGAATTCACGGCACGTTTGCGGCGATACTCAAGGGCGTTGAAGAGCTCAAACCCCAGTGGGAAGCGACCGAAGCAGACTCTTATTTTGAAGCGGTACAAGCATTGCAAAACGCGGGGGATCAAATAGCAGAAATTCTTGCTGCGATCGAGGAAAGCCTTGGAACGGTGCGGGAGGGGAGTGATGACTTAAGACAAGGGATTTTAGACGTTCTCGAAGAATGCGAATAACTACTCATCCAACAACGATTACGAGATAAGGAGCAACGCAATGACAGACAATTCACGGTTAAAAGTTGACCACGGCGCTGTATCTGATCATGCCAAATCACTGCAGGAGCACCATCAAGCATTAATTGGCCAATCAAACCGCTTCCTGGAAGTGATTGCACCGCTTGAAGAAACGTGGAAAGGGACGTCATTCGGATCTTGGGATGCGATGACTCAAGCCTGGCATGAATCGATGGAACAGGTGAACTCGGCTCTTGGGGAATTAGGTTCGCGCGTTGACACAGCGGGCCAAGAGTATCGAACCGGAGAGGAAGAACAAACACAACAACTCCAGCATCGGCTTGGGCAGATGGAGATGCCGCAAGGGCACATCCTGTAATCCCAAAGCATCTGCAACCCGACTACAACGCATCAACGGAAAAGGAGCACACGATGAACGATGGCATTTACGCTTACGATAACTCGGTTGCGGATAGCGTTTCTGGTGACATCCGCCAGGTGATCGGCGAGATCGAAGCAACACTCGATGGTATGGAGAGTGATTTAGGCAAACTAGCCGCCGGATGGGAAGGCGGCGAACACGAACAGTACCAAGGCATTCATGGTCGATGGTCGAATGCAGCTGAACAAGCTCGTGGTGTACTCGCAGAAGTACAAGCGTCACTCAATGAAAACTCCCAATCGGTGATTGAAACCCGTGGGCGCGTGATCAACGCCCTCAACGGATAAGTTCTGTTCAAATTCCCAAACCTAAGCCAATCCATCGTCGTTCTTCCGTTCAAACCGTGAGGATGCTTCGCCATGCCTGTGAGTCCTTTGTTTCCATTTGCCGTCTATGAATACACAGACTTCTTCGTAGGTGGTGATGCGGCAATAGTGAAGGAAACAGGCGACAAATGGGTGAATTTTGGCCAACAGGCCCACGAAGCTGCTGGGGCGCTCAGAAACATTGAGAACGGCGATTTTATTGGCAGTGAAGGTGATAAGTACCGCGAGCTTATCGACGATAAATTGCCAGATCACCTTGAAGTCACCGGCGATGCCCACGCAGCTGTAGGCAAAGCGATTGGTAGCTATGGTGATGCACTCCAAGATTGCACTACCAAAATGGATGCATTGTGCAATAAGGCACGAGGTGATCACGCTGTTGTTCAAGCCGCCGTATTTGAATACAACACAGCGGAGTTGGCGCTTGCACTTGCCGCTGCCACGGGCGGGGCAACGTTGTTGGCTGCTCAGCAACGATTTGCAGCTGCGGAAGCTGCATATAACCAAGCAATGTCTGTTTGGGATGGTGATCGCTCTCAGGCCGACACGTACAAGGAGGAGCTCGGCAATGCAGTGAACGCTCAAGTCAAGGCAGTTGAGGCTCAGGCGCGTGAAGTGTTCAAAGAGAATGCTTCAGATATTTCCTCGTTGTGGGAAGAAACCAAGTACTACATGACTGCGGACGCCGATGCGCTGAGTATTTTTTCGGACATCTTGCAGGTCATCGGCTCAGTATTGTTGCTTGTCCCGGAGCTGTTTTTGATTGGAGCGGGCGTACTTTTGGCTGGTCTACTCCTCAAAGGTTTGCTGTGGGCAACCGGAAATGCCTCGTTTGGTGAGTTTTTGTTCGATGTGGCGACGTCACTTCCTTGCGGCACTGTATTGAAGGGAATGAAAACTGGTACCAGGGTGCTAACCGCAGTGACGGCGGCGGACATTGCCTTGGAATACAGAGACATCGCTATGAGTGCGGTGGAGGCAGGTATGTCAGTAGCAGATGAAATTTCTCAGATGGGGCGCGGCGCATTGCTTACGTGCGGCATTGATCCCGTAGATATGTCGACCGGCGCATTTGTCAGTTATGCTACTGATATTTATATTGATGGCGTGCTTCCGTTGATGGTCACACGGAATTGCAACTCTGCGCACGTGCTGGGCAGGACGCTCGGCCCACAATGGGTGTGTAATCTTGACGTTCGAATAGAGATTTGCCCAAATAAGGTGCTTATGCTCACTCCAGATGGCGCAATGATCTCATTTCCTCCCGCGCCGCTCGACGGCAGCGAGGTGCGGGCAGATTACCGCCCCTGGTTACTATCGTTTTCCGACGGCGCGTACCGCATTCGAGATATAGGCTCCGGTGTTGTCTACATCTTCGCCGCCACAGGCGAAGGCAGCAAGCTTGAGATTGTCAGCCCACTACCAGATTCCCCAAGTGCAACAACCACCAACGGTGAGGTCGGCAACGTTGGCGCTGGCTGCCGGGAGTCGTCGCTTGCGGGAAGCGTTGGCCTCGGGATTGAAATCGGGATTTCGGCGATTGTTCATCGAACCGGACACAGGATGGAGTTTCATTACGCGGAACGCACGGGCTTGCTTAATGAAATTCGCCGTAGCGACGGCACCACTCTGCAATGCCATTGGGACCGTAACGTCAATCGGCTGTCCCGCATTACTGCGTATCGCAAGGATGTTCCAGATGATGAGCAGCAGCAACTTATCGCATACGAATACGATGCTCATGGCCGGCTGCGCAACATCATTAACTCAGCGCCAGGTGCACTTCAGTATCACTACAATGACCAAGGCTTAGTTTGTGGTTGGACTGATCGAAACAATATTTCATACACATATCGTTACGATGACCTCGGTAGGGTGATCGCGCAGTCTGGCACTGGCGGTGTATTCACTAACGCCGCTGTGTGGCTCGACGATGAAGGTGACGACGCCCCGGCGAACGGCAGGTTATGCGTCACCATTGAAACCGCTGCAGTGTTGGATCCTCAAAGCCACCTTGATCTTGATGATTCCCTAATTGAAGAGCGCCTTGCACAGGTCGAAGCATTGCCCCTTGTGCAGGCATTACGCAGTGGAGGGCTCCAAGCAGCAGGACTCACAGGTGCTGGCCGAGACTCAACGCGGAATAACGACCATTGGAATGTTCCCGAGGAATGGTTGCATGATGAGACCCTTGGTGACATCCGTCCCACTGTGTACCGTTCAACTGCCCGTGGTGATGTGTGGCGAATTGTTACCCCGCGAGGCGTTTGCAGGGATTTCGAATATAACTCTCACCACAAGGTTGTTCGTATGATCGCGCCAAATGGAGCCGAACATAGCTTTGGGTTCAATGATGATGGTGTACTGATTGGTCAAACATTTCCAGATGGCAGTGAAGAGCGCATTACACCAGCTGCATGGGGAACTGCATGTGTCATGGAACGCGCTGACGGTACCACCACTGAGCTTGAAGTAGATGAAACTGGTTCAGTTACCGCCGTTACTGATGCTCGTGGTGAGCGAACCGAATTGCATTATGAATGGTCCTCCGGTGGATTGGTTCCCTCCTACACAATCACTCCGTCCGGTAGGCGAACCCAGTTGGAATGCGATCCGGCAGGAAGGATCATTGCCAGTACTGATGCGTTTGGGCAACGGCATTCCTACGTTCGAGATATACGAGGCAACGTTGTTGAATCCATGAATGCAACGGGTAACACAACAACAATTACGTATTCCCCAGAAGGCCAGCCCATACTTGTTACAAACCCAGATGGAACGACGCTGTCCGCCGAATATGACGGCGAAGGAAATTGCCTCAGTGTGACGAATGAAGACGGGGCACACACCACGCTGCGCTACACAGTGTTTGACAAATTAGCGGAGCATATCGACGCACAAGGTGGCGTGACACGATATTGCTACAACACCCAACTTGAAGTTGTTGGCATTGTCAATGCAGATGGCCGGCATTGGTCGTGGGTGTATGACCTTGATGGGGAGGTTATTGCTGAAACAGACTACAACGGAATCGAATCTCGGTTTGAATTTGACGTGGTGAACCAATGTTCCGTCATTATTGATGCACTTGGGGGCCGCACCAGCGTGCGTTGGGATGATCTCGGTAGGGTCACCAGCCGGTGTGAAAGTGATGGTGTAGAAACTCGATACCGGTATGACGAGCGCGGATGGCTAGCGGAGATTTCCAATGAGCTCACCAGTATTACGTATGAGCGAGATGCAGTTGGGAATGTAACTGCCGAGACTGTGCGGGCGGCGTCGGGTGAGCAATCACATGTGAAGTCAGTTGGTGGGGGTGTCAGTATTGCTGTATGTGATCAGGAGCCAGTTGTTGTTGAGTATGTCCGCGATGAAGAGTATCCAACAGTGCTTGGGGTGCGTGTGTTGGAGGCTGGGTGTAAGGTTGCTCAGTTGGGGTTTGGTGCTGATATTTCTACGGGTTCTCGGCGGATTGTTGCGGGTTCTGTCATTCGGGATATTGCTGTGGATCAGCGTGGTCGTCGGGTTCGGGATGTTGTTCGGAAGATTCCTTCTGGCGATGATGTTGGTGTTGATGATTTTCCGGTTGTTGCGGGTCGGATGTGGGGTTGGCGTGGTGATGGTGCGGTTGAAGAGATTGTTGATCATCTGCGCGGTAAAGCCATAATTGATCTTGATGCTGTTGGTCGTGTTACGAGGTTTCAGCGCACGTCACACGCTGCGGAGTTGGCTGATTCTTCGGAGGAGTTTCGGTATTCGTCGGCTGGGGTAGTTGAGTCGATGGGTTTGTCGGGGGCTGCGGATGTTCGGGGTGGGAGTCGGCTTTCGTCTCGGATGGAGTATCAGGGCACGCGCGTTCGAAAGGTGGGGCGGCGGTATTACACCTATGATGCGTTGGGGCGTGTGACGCGGATTGTAGTCAAACGGGTCTCGCTGCCGCCGTTAGTACAGCAGTTTCGGTATCTGGGTTCGTCTGGTCTGGTGTCGGAGTTTTCGTCGTCGGATGCAAAGCGCGTGTGTTGGCGGTACTTCTATGATCCGCGGGGGCGTCGTGTTGCGAAGACGTGTGTGGATGTTGCGACTGGCGCGGTGGTGTCCTCGCAGTGGTTTGCGTATTTTGGCGACGTGTTAGTGGGGGAGGTGACTACTACTGGTGATGCTGAGGACGGGGTGGTTGGTCGGTTTTGGTTGCATGATCCGGCTTCTGGGGAGGTAGTTGGTCAGCTTGATCGTGTGGTGCGTGCTGGTGGCGGGGTGCGGGAGTGGTCGCAGGCGCAGGTGGATGCGGTGTTTTATGCGTTGGTTGCTGATCTTGCTGGGGCGCCGCAGGAGCTTGTCGACGTCGCTTCGGGTGAGGTTGCGGGTCAGGTTCGGCAGTCTGTGTTTGGGGTGCGTGATTGGGATGGGGTTGCGTCGCCGTTATTGTTTGCTGGGCAGTATGTGGATTCGGAATCTGGGTGGGTGTATAACCGGTTCCGGTTTTATGATCCGTATGCCGGGGTGTATACCTCGCAAGATCCGTTAGGGGTGGATCCGAATATTGGGGGCGCGCAGTTATATGTGCACAATCCGTTGACGTGGATTGATTTCTTTGGGCTGTTGGGGTGTAGCGAGGAGGTTGCCGAGGCACTTGAACATGTGGCGCATGACTTTGATCTCGTTGTCAAACAAGAGAATAAGAAAATGCATTCGTGGCAGCGGAAACGTGGTTATAACATTGCGGCGATGGTGACGTCAGATGGGAAGATTTATTATGCTACTGGGGCGGAAGATAGATTGGACGAGATGCCAGAAGGCATGAAGGCTAATGATGTTACTATTATTACCTCTGAAGATGCGCCGTGGCCGAAGGATGATGCCCAGGACGAGATTGATTTAGATGGTGTTCCAGCTAATGGATTGGACCGCGTTACGCGTCGTCCGCTTCATGCGGAGCAAAAGTTGCTTCGTTATGCTGATCAGCAGGGGTTGACGCCGGTGGCGTTAGTCACCGATTTTCCAGCCTGCCCAAACGGTGTAGACGGTGCGAAAGGTGTCAAGAAAAGTTATGGGCGGTATTTGACGTGTAGTGATGCGTTAGAGGAGGCGGACATGTATTGCACTAATGAGGAGGAAGAAACGGGTAATCACGTTTATCTCTTGAAGTATTTTGTTCCGCGTCTTTGGTAGCTGTTGTTGGAAGGTGTGTGGTTGTGGTGTTGGCATGGGTGGATTTGCCGTGTGATGAGTTTGTTGTGCATTTTCGGCGGTTGTGTGCGGTGGTGAATGCTGATGATGATTTGGGGGTATTTTTGCTTTCGCGGGCTCGGGGTGACGAGTTTTTTCGGATGGTGGAGGAAAGTCCGTGGTTGGAGGAGGTGTGGAGTTCAGAGGGGGAGCATCATCCTGTGCTCGATTATTTTGGGTTTGCTCGGGGCCGGTTTGGTGTGTTTGAAGTGGTGAAGCCGGTGGGGGAAACTTTTTTGGTTGAAGAAATTTTCGACGACAGTAGGTTTGATGGCTATGTTTTAGTGGTGACGGATGAGCCTGATTTTGCGCACGCGGTACGGGATGTATTTACTGATTATCTAATTTATCGTGGGGATTATGAACTTGCTACCAGAAGGTATTTGCGTGGGGCGCGGAGTTGTTTGTATTCTCCTGGAAATCTTGATGAAGAGAACATCTACGATAACCAGTTTGGCTATTTCGTCACGTATTCGGAAGAGTTTGTGGGGATGTTTCCGAATTCGCAGCCTTTTTTGTAGTCCATATTTACCTAGCATGTAGGCGCTGTGACTTTTGGATACATGTGTTTGGGCGCTGAAGTTGGCGGTATTTCTATAATCTGCGAGGACGTCGTGTTGCGAAAACCTGTGTGGATGTTGCAACTGCCGCGGCGGTCTCGTCACAGTGGTTTGGCGACGTGTGAATGGGCGACAATATCTTACCAAGCTATCTTGGGGGATGCGTAGAAAGCTTGTTCGGGGGGGCAGGATTTGAATATCCATTACGATGATCCGCGTGATACGGGGGAATTTAAGAAACTCGAGGATGGTCAAAAAGTCAGAGTTATGCGCTTCATGCTGAACAAAAATTCATTCGCTATGCTCCGCAGGGAGATTTTGATGCGGTGGCGATAATTTCTGATTTTGTTATACACCCTAACCGCAAAGAAAAACATACCGAATGTTATTGGAGTTTTTATGACGCGTTAGGAGACATATAAACATATCGGAATGAAGCAAAAAATGAATACATGTTGTATCATGATTACTTTCAAAAGCGTGGTAGGAATGTCTAGATTCAAAAGGGTGTGCTTTTAGATGTTGGCAATTGTTGAGTTAGTTGAAGATGAGTTGAGGGAGTGTCTTCAGCGATTGTGTGCGATCGTGAATGCTGACGATGAGTTGGATATGTATCTTTTATTGGAAGGGCGTAATGAGTTGGCGTTTTTTGAGTCGTGGGAGGTGTGTCCATCGGTAGATGTTGCATGGATTTCCGATGAGACTTCCCCTGGATTCGACCGTGAGTTATTTGGAAGTGTTCTCCCGCTTTGGCTCGGAATGTTAACATTGCGTAAACCTGTGAAAGAAGAGTTTTTATTTACCAAAGTTTTTAGAGATGTTAGGCCATCTCAGTATAGAATAATTGTTACAAACGAGCCAAATTTTTCGCAGGATATGCAGAATTATGTGATGAGTCAATATGTTAAGGGGCAGCACTGTGATTTCCCTGATCTTCGGTATTTGCGGGGGTCGAAGAGTTGTGTGTATAAGGTGGAACCTCCAGATGATCCTTTCCGTCTAGAGGCTACTGAATTTGGTGCGTTTGAGACATTTTCCGAAGAGTTTGCGGAAGTATTTCCAAATACCGAGCCCGTTTAGTATCAATACGTGAGTGTGGTCGTGCTGGCAGTAGCTATTGCGTTAAGAATTGTGCGGCTTTGGGGGTAGGTCTTAATCGGTTGGCCGGTTCGGTTGTTCTAAGTAGTGGTTGTTGAAAGGTGTGGTTGTGGTGCGGGCATGGGTGGATTTGCCGCGTGATGAGTTTGTTGTGCATTTTCATCGGTTGTGTGCGGTGGTGAATGCTGATGATAATTTGGGGGTGTTTTTGCTTTCAAAGGCTCGGGGTGACGAGTTTTTTCGGATGGTGGAGGAAAGCCCGTGGTT
>JAUMZC010000057.1 GCA_030528295.1 Corynebacterium sp. | reverse complement strand
AGGATTTGAACCTGCGACCCCTTGACCCCCAGTCAAGTGCGCTACCAAGCTGCGCCACAGTCCGTTGCTGCCAGAACTTTTTGCTGGCAACTGCTATAGGTTACATCAATGTTCTTTGTGGTGGCGAATCCGCAGGCAGCAGGGTGAAAGCTGGTGCAAACTTGGGGGTGTGTTCGTTTTCTACCCGAGGCTGCGTACTCGGACCGCCGCTGGCTGAATGCTGATGTTAATACATTTGGTGGTTTCTAATTCATCACCATCTACCTGGAATATTCGAGGTTCGGAGAGCCTTAGGGTAACGATCCTTGCCCGCCAATGGCTGGTACTGCGGCTACTTTGGGTTGATGTTCGCCGGGTCAGTATTTTGCGGATTCCATTGTCCCACAGCATGTTTCTTAAAGAGTCGAGCCACCCGATGATGCCTTTGGCGCGCAGCACGAGTACATCAAGCTCGCCATCGGTCACACTGGCATCCGGAAGAAGTTTAATGCCGCTTTGGATAGTCCCGCAGTTGCCAATGATGATGGTGTGGGCGTGTTCTTTGTGGGGTTTTTCGCCGTCGATGCCGAGCCGAATGCCTAGCAACCTGCTCGCGGAAACTGCTCGCCCGATGGATTCGATGTAGGCGAACCATCCGGCTTTGTCTTTGAGGTCGTCGCTGGTCTCGCTGATAATGTGAGCGTCAATGCCGAAGCCAGCCATGACTGCGAATGCATGGCGCTGTGTGCCAGCGTCGGTGAGCACTTCCGCCCAACCTACATCGATTGGTTGCGGTCGTCGCTGCAGTGCAAACGCGATTGCTTCTTCAATGTTATTGATTGGGATGTCTAGATTTCGTGCTAAAAGATTGCCGGTCCCGAGCGGAATGATCCCGAGTTCCGCGGTGGATTCGATTTGGGCGAGGTGTTCTATGACTGCCCGTACGGTTCCATCGCCGCCGATGGCAAGAATAACGTTGGCTCCGGCCGCCAATGCGCGTTGTGCAGGTCCTTGGCCAGGATCGTCCGCTGTGGTTTCAAACCAGAGGATGTCCTGAGGATTTGTACCAGTTACCGGGGCTGTGTTTTCAAGGGCGGCTTGGAGCGTTTCTTTCGTTGTTTTAGTTGGGTTCCAGATAATACCTACGCGTTGTGCGTTCATTATTGAATTCCTTATCTGGTGGTGGGTCATTTTCGTTGCTATCAACTGTAGTAATTCTTCCGCGTCCGCGGCGCTGCACGGACAATAACCCACCAAATCACCTGGTGTGCCGCCCCAACCAGTGACCGAATTAGTGATCTTCGTCGATAATGGTCACTCCTGCGAGCATGTGTTGGATATCGGTATGTTGTGCAGCTTGAAGAAGCTCCACACGCTCGTCGTGAGTGATGTTGCCAATCAGACTGATTTTGCGCCGGAGGGTGTGCGAGTCACCGGATGAAACGACTTGGGAAACGCTAACTTCTACGTCCTCAAGGCCATGGATACGGGATTCTTTCGCCGTTTCGCGGATTGTTTGGGAGGTGGCTGAGGCAAGCGCGGATACGATCAGTGACGTCGGAGAATAGCCAAGGTTTTTCCCACCCCGAGTTTTCTCTCGGTCAGTGGTAAATTCATGCGCGCCCGTTCGAACATGATCGGTGAATTTGCCAGCTGGAATAGAGCGGGCAATCGCAACACCTTCAGGGATGACTTCGTTAATGGCATGTTCGTGTGGCTCAAGGTAGGGGTCTACCCAGGTTCGGATGAGCTTTGCGGCACGTTGCGCTGCTCCTGCACGGGTGCACAAATGATCGACCTTATCCAATGCGATCAGGGACTTTGGATACCGCGCCACAAGGAAGATTTTCTGGGCATTGTCAATGCCAACGGTCTGATCAATCGGGGAGTGCAGAATCAATAATGGGCGGCGAAGCTTACCAATGTAGGTTTCTGGGTTGACCTCGGCAAGGTCTTCGAGAAATTCACGTGAGATGGTAATTTCACGGCCGCCAAGAATCAGGGTGACGGCACCGGATGCATCCACCTCGCTAATACGGTCCGCGAAATGTAGCACAGCATGTGCAGGGTCGAACGGCGCACCAATAGTGACCACAGCTTTGAGGTTTGGCATATGTGGTCCTGCCTTTAACGCTGCTGCACCACCGAGGGAGTGGCCGATCAGGAGTTGGGGTGCTTCGTAGTGTGCGTTGAGCCATTCGTTGGCGGCGATGAGGTCGTTGACGTTTTCGCTGAATGTGGTTTCGTGGAAATTTCCCTCAGATTGCCCGAGTCCGGGATAGTCGAATCGCAGGCAGGCGATACCGTGTTCGGCGAGTGTTTTGGATACCCGTGCGGCGGCTGGGGTGAAGCGATTGCCCGTAAAACAATGCGAGAACATTGCCCACGCCAGTGGCGGTGTGTCCGGCATGTCGATGGTTCCTGCCATCATGTAGCCCTTGCTGCTTGGGAGTTTCACGCTGATGGAGTGCACGGGTGTTGGCTCGCTTTCACAGTGAAGGTGATGAATCGTCCGTTACTTTATCTGAGGTTGTGTCCGGTGAGTGCATCCTGTGGCAAGGTCCTGGTTTATGGTTGGGGATAGCCGTATATCACATTTCAGGAGGCGCTAAGGTGGCGGGTTTTGACTGGTTTTGGAAAGCTATGGGCGGGCAGCAAGGCCGCAACCAGAAGCGAAGCAAGGCGATTGTTGAGAACGCAGCTACGTTGCGGGTGGACTTAGCGAAGCTTGACGACGTCGCGCTTGCAGCCAAAGCTCGGGAGTTTGGGGTACATGATTCCGCGGGGTTTTTAGCGTGTTTGAGTGTTGCTGCGGAACGAACCATCGGCATGGTTCCGTTCGCCGTCCAGAACCAGGCAGCGCTTCGGCTGCTCGAGGGCGATGTGGTGCATATGGCTACTGGTGAGGGCAAGACCCTTGTGGGTGCTATGGCCGCAACGGGGTTTGCGCTTTCCGGGAAGAAGGTCCATGCGATTACGGTCAATGATTACCTTGCCGATCGTGACGCAGAATGGATGCGACCGTTGGTTGAGTTTTTCGGCCTGACGGTGGCCAGTATCACGGAGAAGATGTCTCCAGATGAGCGTCGCGCAGCTTATGCCTGTGATGTCGTATACGGGCCAGTCAATGAAATTGGCTTTGATGTGTTACGGGATCAGTTGATTACATCACGTGACCAGGCAGTTCAGCATGGCGCGGATGTGGCGCTCGTGGATGAAGCCGATTCAGTTCTGGTGGATGAGGCTTTGGTTCCATTGGTTTTGGCAGGAAATGAGCCAGGTCAGGCGCCCACTGGAAAAATCGTGAACGTGGTGAAACAACTACGTGTAGGGCTGCACTATACGGTCGACGACGATCGTCGAAACGTATTCCTTACCGATGATGGCGCTGCGGTGATTGAGCGGGCGTTGGGTATTCAAAGTTTGTATGGCGATGATCATGTTGGGAGTACGTTGGTGCAGGTCAACCTCGCCCTCCATGCGCAAGAGCTGCTAGTTCGAGACGTGCACTACATTGTTCGCGATGGGAAAGTGGCGTTGATTGACGCCTCACGTGGTCGTATTGCGGACCTCCAGCGGTGGCCCGATGGATTGCAGGCTGCCGTGGAGGCGAAAGAAGGGTTGGCTGTGACGGAGGGCGGCCGAATTTTGGATACGATCACGCTGCAAGCGTTGATGGGTCGGTATCCGACGGTGTGCGGCATGACCGGCACAGCGGTAGAAGCGACGGATCAACTGCGCCAGTTTTATGATCTGCGGGTCTCGGTGATTGACCGGCACAAGGCACTGCAGCGTTTTGACGAAGCTGATCGCATTTACGCAACCACGAACGACAAGACGCAGGCGATCGTCAAGGAAATCCTGGAGTTGCACGCGATGCAGCGGCCCGTCTTGGTTGGTACTCACGACGTCGCGGAATCTGAGGAGCTTGCCCAGCAGCTGCGTGGCCACGGGGTGGAAGTGAGCGTGCTGAATGCGAAAAACGATGCGGAGGAGGCGCGGATTATTGCCGAAGCTGGTGATTTAGGGCGAGTCACAGTGTCAACACAAATGGCTGGTCGTGGCACAGATATCCGGCTCGGTGGCGCCGATGAGGCGGATCGTGATGCCGTCGTGGCGTTAGGTGGGTTGGCGGTCATCGGTACGGGGCGGCATCGGACATCGCGGCTTGATAACCAGCTGCGTGGTCGCGCTGGGCGCCAAGGTGATCCAGGAACTAGCGTGTTTTTTGTTTCGTTGGAAGACGATGTGGTGGCAGTTGGCGGCGCTGGAGAGTCGATCACTGCGCATCCGGCGGCAGATGGGCGAATTGATTCCGAGCGGGTTCAGAACTTCGTTGAGCATTGCCAGCGCGTTACGGAGGGGCAATTATTGGAGATTCATGCGCAAACATGGAAATACAATAAGTTGCTGGCCGATCAACGCGTGATTATTGACGAGCGTCGTGCGAATCTTCTTGATACGCCGCGTGCGTGGGAAGAGTTAGCTGCGCGCGCACCCAAGCGGGCGGCGTCGATAAGCGAACTTCCGCAAGCGGTGCGGGAACAGGCCGCGCGCGACATCATGCTGTTTCACCTTGATCGGGGGTGGAGTGAGCACCTTGCGTTGCTGGATGATGTGCGGGAGTCAATTCACCTCCGCGCCATTGCGAAGGAAACCCCAATCGACGAATTTCACAGGATCGCCGTTGCAGAATTTAAGCAACTTGCCCAGCACGCAGTCGACGAGGCAGTGGCCACTTTTCAGCGTGTGCGTATCGACGCCGCGGGGGCTCATCTCGCTGATGAAGGCCTCGCACGCCCGTCCGCAACGTGGACCTATATGGTTGGCGATAACCCGTTGTCGGGTGGGGGCAAATCTGTTATTGGCTCGTTATCTGCAATGTTCAGGTAACGTTGGGCTCTCGTGGCGGTAATGAACCGCTATGATAATAAGCATTGGACTATTATCCAGCGTTGACGTCGACCCGGAGGTTGAATAATGAGCGAGAATCACGGTATCCCTGAGCCGCAGGTAGAGACTACTTCAGTCTTTCGTGCGGACCTGCTGAAGGAGATGGAGTCCGGAGCTGGGCAAACTCCAACAGCGCCCGCGGGTGCCGATCATTTACCAGTCGGTGCCGCACTTTTAGTTGTGAAGCGCGGTCCGAACGCCGGTTCTCGCTTCCTTCTTGACCGACCAACGACTACTGCAGGCCGTCACCCTGAGGCAGATATTTTCCTTGATGATGTTACGGTGTCGCGTCGACATGCGGAATTCCGCATGAACAATGGTGAATTCGAAGTGGTTGATGTGGGAAGCCTCAATGGAACTTACGTAAACCGTGAACCGAAAAATGCTGAAGTACTATCAACAGGTGACGAAGTGCAGATTGGAAAGTTCCGTCTGGTCTTCCTCGCGGGCCCGAAAGCCCACCAGCATTAACATTGCTACCCGCCTCACACAGGAGTAATCAAACACCGTGACTGCACTCCGCAAAACCACGGCCGTACAGGCTGTCAAGACCGTAAAAACCAAGTCCATTGGTGTGGTGTTGGAACAGCTGCGCGCCGAATTTCCGGATGTGACCCATTCAAAGATCCGGTTTTTGGAGACAGAAGGGCTGATTACTCCACAACGGTCCTCGGCGGGTTACCGGCGGTTTACCGAAGAAGATATTGAACGGCTGCGTTACATTCTGGTGACGCAACGTGACAACTATCTACCACTGAAAGTGATCCGAGAACAGCTCCAGGCGATGGATTCTGGAGCAGTAACGTCGATCATGCGTGCCAATACAGCGGCACCCATGATTAGCCCTGATAATTTCCGCGCCCCGAGCGAAACGCGGTTTAGTTTTGAAGAAGTTGCGTCGCAGGCGGGTGTGGAAAGCGACCAACTTGAGCATTTGTTGAAGATTGGTTTGATTAAGCCTGATGTTTCAGGTTATTTCACTGCTGATGACATCCGCACGATTCAAACTGCAGTCGCGTTGACCGAATTCGGGTTTGATGAGCGGCATTTGAAATCACTGCGTACCGCAGCAGGTAGGCAGGCGGGCTTGATTAGCCAAGTGGCTTCTCCAATTGCGCGTTCGCAAGGTGGTGATTCACGGCAGCGGGCAGAGGAATTATCCCAACAAATGACCGCATTGGTGGTATCGCTTCATGCGTCACTGGTGAAAAATGCACTTCGGGAGGAATTAGGGTAAGGCATGGGGTTTATACAAGTTGATTACCACGGAGTTCATACCCTGGGGCCAGAAAACTTTCACTGCGCGTTATTACGGTGGAAAGAGAAAAACCGGGTGATCCCGATCTGGATTTCTCCGATTGATGCGGAGTTTTTAGAAGCCCGTGACGCTGGTTATCAATCAAAACGGCCAAACGCGCATGATTTACTTGCAGAGTCGTTGACTCGTTTAGGCAGCGGCACTACTCAAATCAATATTGTGAGCTATTTCGAAGGTGTGTTTATTGCTTCGATCGTGACCGAAAGTGGCCAGGAACTCGATGCTCGACCTTCCGATGCATTAATTCTTGCACGATTGTTGAATCTTCCAGTCATGATTGATGAGGAAGTGGCAGCTCAGACCTCGGTATTTCTTGCTGATACGGAGCTGCAGGACTACTTGGATATTGAACCTTCGGATGTCTTGGACGATACTGAGATATTGAAGGACGAAGATTTTGAGCAGTTTATGGAAAGTATGGGTGTGTTTGAAAAAGACCTATTTTCCGATGATGATGACCGTAAGAAAGACTAAACTTTAAAGTAATAGTTTAGACTTTTGGGTGTGTCGGATACGTTCAACACTGTCCATGCTTTAACCTTGCTTTCATCAATCACTCAATGTCGAAGGGAGTCACGATGAACGATCAGCCTCAGGGCGTCCAAGAATCGCTGTTTGATGTGGGTCCTGATGAAGCAGTCGGGTACCGTGTTCCCACGGCCTGCCAAGTAGCGGGCATCACCTACAGGCAGCTCGATTATTGGGCTCGCACCAAACTCGTGGTCCCCTCAATACGATCCGCTAAAGGATCAGGATCGCAGCGCTTATACTCGTTTCGCGATATCCTGGTGCTCAAAATTGTCAAAGGCCTGCTAGATACAGGCATCTCACTGCAAAATATTCGCCTGGCAGTGGAAAAACTCCACGACCTTGGAGTGAACGACCTTGTGGAAATTACACTCGTTTCCGATGGCACCACCGTGTATCAATGCCGATCCAACGAAGAAGTAATTGATTTATTAGCCGGTGGTCAAGGTGTGTTCGGGATTGCCGTACCTGGGATTGTGAAGGAACTGACCGGAACAATTTCTGCGTTCCCCTCAGAGCGAATTAGTGGCCCCGCACCAGAGTTGGAAGACGAACTTGCAGCACGGAGAAACCGCCGGAGTTCGTAGCCACTCCATGAAAAAGACGCCCGTGTAATGGGCGCCTTAATTGACAAGTCCTACTGAGTGCTTGCCCCGAACGCAGTTTTTAGAGCTGCTTCAAGTTCTGCAGTGGTAGATACAACCGTCACAGTACCGCCGTGCGTCGTAGCCCACTCCTGAACTCCGGAATCGACAGGCTGCGATCCAATGTGGATGACCTCAAGAATCACATTATCTGGGCCGCTAAACGCAGCCAGTGGATCAGAATCCGACGTTCCAGTAGTAAGAAGCACCAAACGAACCGGGGCGTTCTTTTCGCGAGCCTGGTCTGCGGCGGACTTCATCGCTGCCTCAAGTGCTTCACGGGTACGCGGATTGCCGCCCGTGCCAAATTTTTGCATAGCTTCAACGCTGGCGGAACCATTGTCATTTTTACTGAATTCCACATTTGGTCGCCATGCGCGTTTCACACCGCGGCTCAGTGGTGAGGAATAATTCCACAGCGCCACCTTTGCGCCGTTATCCCCAACGGAACGAACTAAGGGATCGAGAATCCGTACAGACTCCGTAAAATAGCTTTCCTCCCCAAAGGACTGCTGCATATTTTCTGAGGTGTCCAGGAGTACGAGCGTATCCGTTCCAGTTGGAAGCTCAACTTTGACATCAACGGTTGCTTGCTGAGCTTGGGTGAGAAGCTGATCGCTTGCCAATTTGAGTCCACTCTTTTCAGCAGCTTTGATGAAGTTGACAAAATCGCTGGCAGCACGCGTTTGATCCTCATGTACCTTGCCCGCAGGATTTAACGCAATCGCATAGATTGGGACTGCGATGGTGTCATCGGGTTGATAAAACTCCATACCTTTCGGTGTGGTTGTGGCTGTTACCACTTGGTATGGTTGGCCTTTCACATTGCCAAGAAATGCCGACGCAAGTTTTCCTTCAAAACTTGCAGGTGCATTGATCGTGGCAGAGTCTTTGAGATTTTCCCATTTTCCGGCGGGTTTGGGATCGCCCACCTTGTAGGCGAGTCCCAAAGGGTCTGATTGTGCGACAGGCCATTCTGATGAGGATGCGGTGCGTTTTGCGGATTGGAGGGTGCCATCGACGTCGCCAGATAAGAACACGAGTGCGGCATCTTCAATATCTTGAACATGTTCGATTTTGACGCAGTGATCTTTCACAATTGGTTTGCTGGCAGCATAGTCAGTAACAAGCTGCTGCAGTACCGCAGTCGATGCGTTTGAGATCGGCAATTTGACGTCACCCTCAATGCAGGTACCTTCGGAACCGGTGTGCTGTTGGTTGGCTTGTTCGCGTTTCATGAACCACCAAACACCTGCAACAAGGATGAGGGAAATGACTATGACAGCTGCGAAGATGCTGGGCGCAATCGCGTAGTTTTTAAGACCGTTAGAATGCCGAGCCACGAGCCTACTTCCTAAGCATAAACTGACAAAAAGCGTTGGTTCATATTGTAGGCTTTGTGCACAAATCAATGAGTGACTGCCGCAATGGTGCAGCACGCTCGGCGAGTTCTCGCTGCCGGGCTATATATTCTGCCTTCCCTTCTGGAGTCTCGATCGCCACAATATGAAAGCCGTATTCACGACAATCATATGGCGATGCCTCCATATCGAGAATTCGAACATCTCTTGCAAGTTCGAAAGTTTTGAGCCAAAGCTCACCCGGCACAAGAGGTCCCAGTTTTGCAGCCCATTTATAAAGATCCATAGTTGCATGTAAACAGGCACTTTGATCGAACTGAGGTTGGTTCTCACGTTCGAGGACTGTGAAATTTAAGGGGCGAGCAGCAGGGGTAAAGAAGCGGAAGGCATCGTAATGGGTACACCTCAGACGGTGCGTTTCCACAACTTCGTTCGTACCGGCGGCACCGAGCCGCAACGGTAAATCATGACGAGGTGTTCGAGTCTGATACACCATTGCCCATTCGTGCAGCTCGAAGCAATTGAAATGCGCCGGATTTTGCTGCGTTCGTTCCAATAGATCCTTAATGTAAGCGATGGTGGTGCCGCGCCGCTGCCACACAACATGGAGATCTACTGAAACCCCATCAGGTGTTCGAATGTAGTCCTGCCATTGTGCGTGTGGTGGTTCGCCTTCGAGGGTTTCTCCACGCCCTGGATGCCAACGCGCCAGCCGCCCAGGCGAAATAGGGTAGTAGTCGAAGAGAAAATCGAAGATAGGATGTTTTTCCGCTTTTCGACGCCGCGCAAGGTGCGCCGATGTCAGTGCTTCGGCGTGGGAGCGGTGCGCGTCAATGCGTGCTTCCCATTCAGAAACACTAAGCATCTTTATGCGTCCAATCTCGGACCGTGCCGACATACTCTTCGATGAGATCTTCGAGCGTTACGATACCGATGACTTTGCCGTTATGGCGAACCTGTGCCATATGTGCATTACGTCTGCGCATAAGACGTAGCACCTCGTCAAGGGTACCTTCACCGTCCACAGATGTGAGTGGGCGGAGTGCCGAGCGGGGAATAAGATCCTCCGGGTGTTCGACGTTCATTCGATCGAGAATATCTTTGACATGGATATAACCAATGTAGGTGTCACCACCAGCAGACACCGGAAATCGCGAATAACCTGTTTCTTGAACCGCCTGTTCCACAGCGGTTAAGGAAACCCCACGATCAAAACGAAGTACTCGGACACGTTCATTTGGGATCAGAACTTCCCTGATCGAACGTTGTTCGGAACGTAAAGCCTTATTAAGGCGGGCATGTTCCTCAGCGTCAAGTAAGCCTTCGGAACGTGATTGAGTAATCATCGTGGCAAGCTGTTCTGGGTTTACTGTGGCATCTAATTCGTCTTTTTGCTCGATGCCAAACATCCGTAATGTCACGCGAGCCATCCAGTTCATCGCCAGAATGAGTGGCCGTGTCACTTTCACAAACACCATGTGCGTTGGCACAAGCCACATTGCTACGGTTTCGGGACCTGCGAGAGCAATATTTTTCGGCACCATTTCACCGAACAAAATATGTAAGTAGGTGACAATACCCAGTGCGATCGCGAATGCTAATGGATGAAGGAGCGGATCCGGTAACCCGAGCGCATGAAACGGCCCCTCGATAAGATGCGCGATGGCAGGTTCGCCAACTTTTCCTAACAGGAGTGACGCGATGGTGATGCCGAATTGTGCACCGGCAAGCATCATTGAAAGATGCTCGGAGGCATGCAGCACCTTCTTCGCACGGTGTTTCCCCTGTGCGATCAAAGCGTCAAGGCGATCACGACGTGAGGAGATGAGAGAAAACTCGGCGCCAACAAAAAAAGCGTTGACCGCTAAGAGGATTATTGCGAAAACTACCGCTGACCAGTCGCTCATAGAAATTCTTTCGCTTCCTCATCAGAAATTGGGGTGATAATAACGCGGTCAATGCGACGTCCATCCATAATCACAACTCGGGCAAGCCAGCGGCCTGCGATCCCAGACTCAAATTCGTCAAGAGTATCACGCTCGGTTTGGGGGAGGATTGTTTCTTCACCTACTTGGGGAATGTGCCCTAACGTAGCCATCATTAATCCGCCAAGGGTTTCGTAGGGGCCATCGGGAGCCGCATACCCAATACGTTCGGGCAATTCATCAACGCGTACTAGTCCAGATACTTCCCAGCTTGCCCCGATGCGGAGGAAATCTCGTTCTGCGTCTGCGTCATCGTATTCGTCATAGACTTCGCCGAGGATTTCTTCGACGACGTCTTCGATTGTGACAAGACCAGCTGTGCCACCGTATTCGTCTGCAACTAACACGATTTGTGGACCAGCTGAGCGAACGGCGTTGAGGACAGCATCGCCGTCAAGGCTCGATGGCACGATTGGGACTGGGCGGGCCAGCGAACGCACCGTAACATCAGACCGCCGTTCGGGTGGGACGCCGAATGCGGCTTTAACGTGGACGACGCCAATCGTCTCATCGAGATCACGAAGCACCACGGGGAATCGTGACCGGCCGGTTACTTGCGCGAGCGCAAGTAGGTCGGTCACGGTGTCGTCCGCGCTGAGGTATTCGATGGTCGACCGCGGCGTCATAAAGTCTTCTGCGGTCGATTCACCAAATTGCAACGAGCGGTCTAAAAAGTCCGCCTGAGCTTCCGTCATCGCTCCTTGCTGTGCCGAATTCCGCACCAGGGCGCCAAGCTCTTGCGCCGAGCGGGCGGAAGCTAATTCATCTGCTGGCTCCAGGCCGATCTTGCGGATGATTGCATTCGCCGTGGCATTGAGCATGCGGATAAACCAACCAAACAAACGGTTGAATGCTCGAACTGGAATCACTGTAAAACGAGCGGTGCGGAGCGGGTCGGTAATCGCCATATTTTTTGGCACCAATTCGCCGTACACCATCGAAAGGAGCGTTGCGATAATAAGCGCAAGAATTAAGGCCACGGCAGGAGCAGTTTTGGGGCCAAGCCCGAAGTAATCAAGCAGCGGCGTGAAATACTGCGCCAAGATTGGTTCCGCCAAAAAACCGGTGGCCAAGGTGGTGATTGTGATGCCCAACTGCGCACCAGAAAGTTCAAACGAGAGATTGTTATGTGCTGCCTGAATGGCTTTTGCTTTGGTATCGCCCTGTGCAGCGACGTGATTATCGATGACGGAGCGCTCCATACCGGTCAGGGCGAATTCGATTGCCACGAAAAAGCCAGTTCCGGCGGTGAGTGCGATAAAGCCGAGGAGGGAAAGAATACTAAACGCTAGGTCCATAATTGAGGTCTGAGTTATCGGCGTTTCGGACGGTGTTGACGAGGTTTTCGGCGTTGAAGCTGAGCCGGTGTCCGCGTTTGGGAACGAGGTTGTTGGCGGGGAGGCCGCTGAGCGCCAGTGATTTCAGCCAGTCGACGTGAATGTGGTGTAACTTGCACGATTTCGGGCTGAATTCCTGCTTGTTGAAACAACGAAGCAACATGCTGTTGTTCATCATTACTCACAAGGGTCACCACGGTTCCGTTGGCGCCAGCGCGCGCTGTCCTTCCAGCCCGGTGAGTATAGGCGTTGGGGTCCAATGGTGGATCAACATGCACTACAAGGGAAACATCGGAGATATCAATGCCGCGTGCGGCAATATCGGTAGCCACCAGGACAGAGTTGGCCTCGGAGCTGAATGCCTCCAACGCTTGCGTGCGGGTTGCTTGTCCTTTCCTTCCATGCAGGCCAATGGCAGGAATACCGATGTTTTGCAGGGAATTGACCAGGCGATCCACGCTATATCGGGTGCGGAGAAACAGTAAGGTTTTCCCCTCGCGAGCAGCGATACGCCGAACGATTTCCCGATGCGAATCTGTATCGCCAGTATTGAGCTGATAGTGGCGCATGGTGCTGGATGCGGTTGAAGGCTGAGCTACGGAATGCGTCACGGGGTCCCGAAGATGCCTGCTCATTAGGTCTTCGATATCACTGTGAAGTGTGGCGGAAAACAGTAACCGTTGACCTTTCGGAAGCTGCGAGGCCAGCTGCCGCACTTGCGGTAGAAAACCCAGGTCTGTCATTTGGTCGCATTCATCGATCACCAGTGTTTCCACGGCATCGAGGAATAATGCCCGCTGCTTGAGTAAATCAATGGCGCGACCAGGTGTGGCAATAAGGAAATCAACCGGTGCCGCCATATATCGAATGTCTTGTCGGATATTGACGCCGCCGACCACCGCTAAGGTGCGTAAGCCCAGTGCGGCAGCCACGTCGTCGATACGCTCTTTGATTTGAAATGCGAGTTCGCGCGTGGGTATGAGTACTAATGCGCGAGGATGCCCTGGGCGGGAGGGTGCGCCTGCAAGCCGGGATAGTGTCGGCAAACTGAATGCCAGCGTTTTTCCCGAACCTGTTGGCGCCTTACCAAGAATGTCCCGAGCGTTGAGCGCGTCAGGAATTGTTGCTGCTTGAATATCGGTAGGTGTGGTTATGCCCTGACGGCGTAACTCTTGGACTACCGCTAACGGCAGCCCTAGCTCTTGGAACGTAGTCATTGTCCTCCCAGTGTATTACACCTCAACCTCGCTGCGATCCCCGCTCCACAGCGTGTGGAACTTCCCAGGCTGATCCACGCGTTCATACGTGTGTGCGCCAAAGAAATCCCGTTGACCTTGAATGAGAGCTGCTGGTAGACGGTCGGCACGCAAACTGTCGTAGTAGGACAATGAAGAGGCGAACACTGGGATTGGTAGCCCAGCAGCAGTGGCAGTAATGACCACGCGGCGCCAAGAATCAATCAGCCGAGATAGTTCTTCCTTAAAGTAAGGGTCCAGCAACAGGGACTTGACTTCAGGATTTGTGTTATACGCATCCACAATGCGATTTAAAAACTTTGCTCGAATAATACAGCCGTCGCGCCAAATAGTGGCAAGGTCACGGGGATCAATATTCCAATCATGCGCCTTGGAACCAGCCTGAATCTCGTCGAAACCTTGAGCATAGGCAACGAGCTTTGAAGCGTACAGTGCCCGCCGCACATCCTCGATGAATTCACCTCGATCACCGGTAAATGGTTGCAATCGGCCAGCGGGGAGTTCGCCTTGTGTCGCTGCACGCTGCTCCTTCGCACCAGACAATGCGCGAGCAAACACTGCTTCACCAATACCAGTAGTTGGAATACCTAAGTCCAATGCGGCCTTGACAGTCCATCGACCCGTGCCTTTTTGACCAGCAGAATCCATCACGACGTCAATAAACGGACGGCCAGTTACCGCATCTACTTGGGCTAAGACCTCAGCGGTGATACCCACAAGATATGAATCAAGATCGCCAGTATTCCACTCACGGAACACTTCGGCTATTTCCGCAGGTTCCAAGCCCGCAGCATAACGCAGCAAATGGTAGGCCTCACCAATAACCTGCATGTCCGCGTATTCAATGCCGTTGTGCACCATTTTCACAAAGTGCCCGGCACCGTCAGGGCCAATATGGGTGCAGCAGGGAACGCCATCCACTTCAGCAGCAATGGATTCCAAGATTGGGCCGAGAGATTCGTAGGACTCGGCAGGGCCGCCGGGCATGATCGAAGGACCGTTAAGGGCGCCTTCTTCACCACCTGAAATTCCGGCACCAACAAAATGGAGTCCACGTTCGCGGATTGCTGCTTCTCGTCGGATCGTGTCTGTGTACAGAGCATTGCCGCCATCAATAATGATGTCACCGTCGTCCATAGCATCGGCCAATTGTTCGATTACGGCGTCGGTGGCGGCGCCAGCTTGCACCATGATTAACGCGCGACGCGGCCGCTCAAGGGAAGCAACAAACTCCTCGATGGTAGCCGCAGGCAGGAAATTCCCGTCTGCGCCATAGGAAGCCATAAAGCTTTCAGTTTTCTCAGGGCTGCGGTTAAAAACAGCAACAGTATAGCCACGACGTGCGAAATTGCGGGCGATATTTGAGCCCATCACCGCGAGGCCTACAACGCCAATTTGAGCGAGAGAAGTCATGGTACATTATCGTACCTGTTCACGTTGCTATCGTAACGTTCATGGATATCCAACAACTTATAGATCTTGTCCACCAAGGTCCTCTTACCGCAGAACAATTGGCATATATCAATGTCCAAACTACTGGCCTAGATGCGACGTTAGGAATCCAATACACCCAGTTGAGCACGGATACAGTCTGTGCAGAATTACAAATCACAGAGCACTTACTTCAACCTTTCGGTTTGCTCCATGGAGGTGTGTATTGTGCAATTGCAGAATCTGTTGGGTCCTTGGCTGGGACGCTAGCGGCAGGCGGACCGGTTGTAGGTGTTCATAATGCCACTGATTTCCTCCGGCCAGCGCGCCAAGGGGTTGTGCAGGTGTCAGCACAACCTGTGCATCTGGGATCGTCGACACAATTATGGCAAATTACCTGCATGCTCGATGGGAAATTACTGTCCAGAACATCATTACGGACGATGGTTATGGTGTAACAGAATTCCATCTTTCCGATGATGTGAGTGCCTCAATGTTGCGGCACTATCGGGAAATATGAATAAAACTCAAGTTGCCGCTCAGAGCCATAACAAGCAACACCTGGCGCTGATAATCCTGGCAACTGGTCTATTCATACTATTTTTTGATGCGGGGGCGATTGCCGTTGCAATGCCAAGTCTTATGCAACACTTTGACATGAGTTTGGCGGATTCCCAACACTCCATGGCAGCGATGTACACGGTACTGGCCAGCTGTGTGCTTGCTGCCAAAACGTTCTGTCGCCGTTACACACCTCAACCAATACTGTGTCTCGGACTAGGCCTATTGTTCTGCGGCGCTATGGCCGCAAGCTTGGCCAACAGTACTGCGTTGTTTATCGGAGCGAGGGTTGTGCAGGGTGTAGGGGGTGCGTGTGTGGCTGCGGCGTCGTTTTCGCTTCTCGAATTCGGTGTACCACCAGGCTCACTTCACACAGTGCAACGATCCTGGCGTACAGCGACGACAAGTGCGGCTATTGCTGGGCCACTGGTGGGCGCAATTGCTACCCAGTGGATGAGTTGGCCGTGGATATGGTGGTCGCTTGCTGCAATGAGTATCTCGATGTTAGCGGTGGTGTGGTCTCGCATGCCAGCCGTTCAAACCACGCATCCGGCTAGCCTAGATTGGATTGGGCTGATTCTTTCCGCATCCGGAATTATTGGTGTTGTCCATGGGGTGATTGCGAGGAGCATGACAGCGACCTTGGTGTCATGTATTGCCTTGTTGGCGTTTATTGTGTGGGAGCGGCTTCGAGTGCAGAACCAGCAATCTGCGTTGTTCAATGCGACAAAAATACGGCTCAGTACGTTCACCTCAGGGAATATCAGTGCCCTTTGTGTAAGTGTCGCAGGCCATGGGCTCCTTATGACGCTGCCCATAGTATTGGTGAGTGTTTTTCATCTTCAGCCTATTGAAATCGCTGGTGTATTTGTCGCGGCTGTAATGCTTTCATTCTTTATTGAAACAACGTTACGACACTATTCGCCGTGGTTAAGCGCAGTAGCATCTGTTGTTTTAGTGTTAGGGTGCGTGCTGATGTTTTGCCTGCACTATGCCGGTTTGGACTTCGGTCTACACGCTGCTGGACTGGGAGTCTTCGCATGTGTGTTGGTGGTGATGGGATTGCGGCTTGCCCACGCAAGGTTTACCCAGCATGTCGCTGTTGCGTTTGGTACCCACATCATCGGAATAGCACTCGGCACCGCATTGATCGGCGGTTTATTTGTTCTGGAGCTCAAGGTTCGAGGTGCGTTTCTTCACGGAAGCGGCGGGTTCGAACCCGGACGTTTGGAGTACCCCAGTGAGCTCAGGGTGGAAGTATTGTGTGCCTTGATGATGGGGGCGGTGTTGTGTGTGGTGCTTGGTTACTTCATCGCGGGGTTAGCGCACCGGTACAGTAAAACGCATGCCTACATGGAATGAAATTCTTGCTCGAAACCCTCAACATTCGGAGCAGTACGCACAACGTTGGCGTGACTTCGTAGCACAAGGGCGAGACATCAATGGCGAGGCAAGGCTTATCGACGCCCTCGCACCCCGCAATGCTCGCATTCTCGACGCAGGCTGTGGTACCGGCCGCGTAGGAGGTTACCTTGCGCAGCGAGGCCATCAAGTGACTGGTGTTGATCTCGATCCAATCCTTATCGGCTATGCGCAACGTGACTTTCCAGAGTCCGATTGGCATGTGGGGGATCTGTGCAACGGTGAGATACCGGAGGGGACGTTTGACGTTATTGTCTCCGCAGGTAACGTGATGGGCTTTCTTCCGGTGGAAGGCCGAATTCCCGCGTTGCGGGCGCATGCAGAGCACCTTGCCCATGATGGACGCGCTGTTATCGGTTTTGGCGCTGGTAGGGGATGGTCTTTCCAGGAGTTTCTTAATGATGCCGCGCAGGCAGGCCTAGTGCCATCACTTCTTCTATCATCGTGGGAGCTAGATCCCTTTACTGAAGATGCTGATTTCCTAGTGGCGATCTTTACTAAGCAATAACGTAATCGAGTAGGCTGCCGGGTTTCCCGGCAGCCCTCTCACACCACCGTACGTGCGGTTCATCGCATACGGCGGTTCTCTACACCAATACGGAGTATTGACTGTACTTGTAGTTCCAATACGTCAATAAGACTTACTGGTGTTCGCCCACCCACAGGCCTTCTTCTTATCCACGCCCAAGCAGCAAAGGTTCCGTACCCGTGTTTGAATACGTTTCCATTGCTTCCATACGCATATCCGTAATCGATAATGAAGATTTGGGCCTTAGTATGTGCGTGAGGTGTCCAACCGTGGGATCAAGGATGTCTTCATCGTTTGTTG
>JAUMZC010000161.1 GCA_030528295.1 Corynebacterium sp. | reverse complement strand
CTGCCGGATTTTCTGCCGGATTTTATGGAATCTGTGACAAGTGGGCACAACTTATCGGGCGATTGTGACCTTGCGCACTTTTCCTGAGTGGTGACCACGTAAAATATTGCACTGAGCGCGGCGTCGCCAAGCTTCTCGACGCCGCGGCCAGGTTCAACGTTGCTTTGGCCCACCGGAAAGAGCAATCAAGTAATCTACGTCACAATAAAACCTTGCTGGCCTCGGATGTGTCACAAATTCCATCAGAGCGGCAGATTTTATGGAATTTGTGACACAAAAGTATGTTGCACACAACTGTGCTCTGTCAAGACCTTGGTAACAACCTCTGCCATCACCTTGGAAACAATCTCTCCTATAGCTTTGGTAACAACCGTTATCAAGACCCTGGAAACAGTTTTTGCTGATGAGCGTTTTCAATAAGAGGTATGGTACGTTCTCTTCCGCCGCATGTGCGGCGTTTAATTATTGAATTTGATCCCTATGTTTCCGATGGTATGAGTATTTCGGATTTTTGTTCGACTCATGGCATCAGTCGGAAAACGTATTACGCAATTAAGAAGCGGTTTGAGCAGGAAGGGTATAAGGCGCTGCATCCACGATCGAGTGCGCCGCATCGTCCTGCGACTGTCTATGATGACACGACGGCATCGGTAGTGTTGAAGATTCGGGAGCGTCTTGCTCGACAAAGGTTGGGATAATGGGCCGCAGTCCATTTGGTATGCAATGCTCGATGATGTTTCGATTGTGCCGCCGATTCCGTCACCTTCAACGATTGCGCGGATTCTGTCTGCGGCAGGGGTGGTTGCGAAAAATCCTCGGAAGCGCCCTCGGTCATCGATGGTGCGATTCCAGCGGGCGTACGCGATGGAATTGTGGCAACTTGATGCGTTTTGCTATCGACTTGATGCCTCGACGATGGTCACGATTTACCAGCTCATCGATGATGCCACTCGGTTTGACGTGGGCACGATGTGCGCTGCCAGATTGGAAAATAGTCACGACGCCCTAGCGTGTGTCATGAAAGCGATCGATACCTACGGAGTGCCGCAACAATTGCTCACCGATAATGGCTCAGCATTTAATCAAATTCGCCGGGGTCGGATCACCATGCTGCACCGCTTATTGGCCGCCAAAGGTTGTGAAGCGATTACCGGACGAGTGGACCATCCCCAAACTCAGGGAAAAAACGAACGCTCCCACCAAACACTGGTGAAGTTTCTCGATGCACGCCACCCTGACAATCTTGCACAGCTTCAACAGCTCATCGCCGAATTCCGGCACTACTACAACCACAATCGTCGACATCAAGCCCTCGGTGGCATGACACCACACCAAGCCTGGGACAGTGTTGAACACCATCCCAGCAACGGGCAGCCGATATCACACGAACAGCTCACTGCCGAAATCAACAAATACCGAACCAAGCGCCCCGACACTGCCGAGGATGATCCCCAAGACCACCCAGCAACCCACTACATCAAGCAATCATCCCGCCCGCGCATCGCACTCGACGGTTACTACATTTCCATTCCCACACGCCTGTCGGGTAAACGCTACTACCTGATCCATACCGACACCGAGTATGCCCTGTTCGATCTCACCCACGGCAACATGATCATGCAGATCCCGCTGCCAATCAACGTCCCAGGCGAACACACTGGCGCAACCATACCCCTTTGGAAAGTTACCGGAGCCCAACTCGATCAACCCCCACAATGGTTCCGCCAACGCCAACAGCAATGGCAACAACAGCACCACACAAACCCTCCGGAAATAGCAACATAGCTACCT
>JAUMZC010000056.1 GCA_030528295.1 Corynebacterium sp. | reverse complement strand
CATCACAACCGCACCTACGTATTCGTTTTGGAATACGCGGAATGAGGTATTTGCAAAGAATTCGGTGCATTCCGAAATTTGAATATCGAAACGCAAATCAGGCTTGTCTGAACCATACAAACGCATCGCATCGGCATAGGTCATCCGTGGAATTGGAGTACTGATTTCATATCCAATGAGTTTCCACAGTGCAACAAGGATTTCTTCCGCCAGGGCAATCACATCATCCTGATCCACAAAGCTCATTTCGATATCGAGCTGGGTAAATTCAGGCTGACGGTCAGCGCGGAAATCTTCATCGCGGTAGCAGCGAGCGATCTGGTAGTAGCGCTCCATGCCGGCAACCATCAGCAACTGTTTAAACAATTGTGGAGATTGCGGCAACGCATAGAACGTCCCCGGCTTCAAACGAGCAGGAACCAAGAAGTCACGCGCACCTTCTGGAGTGGAACGAGTCAACGTTGGGGTTTCAATTTCCGTGAAATCGTGGCTATCCAAAACCTCACGGGCAGCACGGTTCGCCGCAGAACGCAACCGCAACGCATTGCCCTGAGTACTGCGACGTAAATCCAAGTAACGGTACTTCAACCGCGCCTCTTCGCCGACCTCGCCGCCGGACGCGGCGTCGTCAATCTGGAACGGCAACGGTGCAGACTCATTGAGCACTTCAAGCGCGCTCACGTTCAATTCCACATCGCCTGAGGCAAGGTTCGGGTTTTCGGATCCCTCCGGGCGAGCCTCAACAACGCCGGTGACGCGGATGCAAAACTCGCTGCGCAAATGGTGCGCTCGCTCAGCAACCTCATTATCGCGGAACACCACCTGGGCGATACCAGAACGGTCGCGTAAATCAATGAAAATAACGCCACCATGGTCACGACGGCGGGAAACCCACCCGGTCAACGTGACGGTTTCGCCTGCAGTTTCTTTACGCAGATCGCCCGCCAAATGAGTGCGAAGCACGTTCGTTGGATCCTTCCATGTAAGGGGATGAAAAACTCTCCGCCCGATCCTACCCCGTAACCATACGAACAGCCGCGCCGCCCCACCCCAAACACCAACACAAAAATATCCGAACACACCTACAACTTCAGTGCTTGAATCAACATTCTCAGCATTTATGCACCAAATTTCATAACAAACATATGCGATAATGGGCGCATGACCTTCCGCGAAGATGCAACCATCAACGCTAACCGCGCACGCAAGCGCGGCGGCGGTGCCCCAATCGCAATTGGCGGCGGCCTCGGTTCACTTGTCCTGGTAGCCCTCTTTGTCTTTTTAGGGGGCAACCCCGATGACCTACAGGCAATACTCGGGGAACAAAACCAGCAGCAAACACAACAGCAGGATAATTCGGAAGGCTCGGGCGCGGATTTTCAGCACTGCAAAACAGGAGCAGATGCCAACAAGCACGATGATTGTCGCATTATCTTAACCGCGCAATCCCTCGACGAAGTATGGGGAAAAATCCTTCCTGAGCAGGCGAATCTTCAATATTCGGAAGCTGGCTTAACTATCTTCGACCAAGCTACGGACTCCGGATGTGGGCGAGCATCAGCCGCTACGGGACCGTTCTATTGCCCCACCGACCAAACCGCATATTTTGATGTTTCATTCTTCGGGCAGCTGCGTGGGTTGGGCGCAAGGAATGCTCCGTTTGCCCAGGAATATATTGTTGCCCATGAATTCGGCCACCATATTCAAAAGTTGGAAAACACATTGCAACTCAGCAATTACAACCAGCCTGGCGCAGACTCAAACGCCGTAAAGATTGAATTGCAAGCCGACTGCTATGCGGGCCTGTGGGCGCATCACGCAGAGGGCGGCAGTGCACTACAAAAAGTCACCGAAGCTGAGATGCAGGACGCAATCGCTGCAGCACAGGCGGTTGGCGATGACAATATTCAGCGACGCAGCGGGGGCGATGTGCGGCCCGAGGCCTGGACACATGGTTCATCACAACAGCGCGCCGAAGCGTTTATGAGCGGTTATACCTCAGGAAAAATGTCCGCGTGTGACACACTCAATCGCGGTGTGTACCGCTAGTTTTTCCGTGTCTTAATAAACACTGCGGCGGCAGTAATCAGTACCGCTGCTGCTGCAACACTTCCACCAACGATCTTGAGCGTTTTGTTCACGCTCGTGGTTTTCAATGGTGCTGCAGTTTTGGCGGCGGACTCGGTGACATCATTATCCGCAGGTTCCGCAGCCGAGCTAGGAGTAGTCACGGTTCGGAGCACTGGGCCATCCAGCGCGTCCCCCTGTGGCTTTAGCGTGAGCCGATACTTTAGTGGCGGGGCTTCCTGTTGCTCGTTCGATGTCCGCCCTGCAATATCGGTGTAACTTAGCGCCACAACATGTTCCCCACCAAGCCAAAACGAGTTCGCGTTGCTTTTCTCTGAATGGAGATTCCCATACGAAATCGGGTACAGCGTTCCAAATTTCGCAGGTCCGGTAATTCCGTTGGTTGCGATATTGGTTTCTCCGATGAGTTCCTGGGATTGCCCAAGCTTATTGACCATTTGCAATTCCAATGATCTGGAAGTTTCTGCTTCGGCTGCAGGGTCTTCCTCTGGGCCACCCTCCAAGACCTCCAGCGTTCCGTCAAGGCTTTGACCCCACCACACAGGCACCGCATAGTAATGCGTTTCACCCTCTCGAATTTCGCCGTATGTAGTGCCAATCAGTTCTTCCGAACCTTCGGGCTGCGTGTTGGGGGTTACCGCAACAACATGCTCTGATGATGACAACACCTGTAAGTTCGCCGCGGTGCGCTCCGCAGATGGTTGCGCGTTGAAATCGTCCCCCATATCTTCAGGTTCCGGCACCGCTGCAAGTGTCATATCAATGTCTACGGAATCTTTGTATTCATTCGAGCGGGTCATCCGTAAGTCAAGGAACAGTTCTGAGTCATAGCATGATGAATCGTTGGTATAACGCTCACTAATCAGGTATCCCGATTTCGGAGCATCGGTATCAAGGAAATTACTTCTGCCTGTGCCGTTATCCGAACCGCACGTTGTTAGCATGCCATTATCTTCATGCTGCAGCGACGGCGAGAACACGAACCCTCCGGCGCTGCGAACATATCGTTGCATGCGATCATTTGGCACAGCCATGTACCCAACTTGGAGACGGTGCCCTTGGGGGATTCGCAGTTTCAGCATGTTGTGCCCGTCTTCTTCTTCAGCTTCGGTGAGTGTTCGGGCAGTAATTCTGGTTGGTTGGTCTACGGTTCCAACGGGAACTTCCGGGGCTTCATGTTGGTCTTTGCCGAGTTGCACAAGTTGCTGCGGAAACTGATAGTTCCCGTGCGTGTTTTGGTTCACCACACGTCCCAGTGCCTCACGGAGGCTTTCAGCGTCAGTACTGCTGCTAAAGGTTCCGCCGGTGACTTCAGCAACGCAGTGGAGTTCCGCACTGGCAGCGTCATCAGCCATATAACCGATGGTGTGAATATTGAGATCTGTGCCTTGTGATTGTAATTGCTTTGCGACGTCGCACGGCGGGGGCTGCGTGCACGTATCTTTACCGTCCGAAACAATAACGATCGATTTCTTTCCTGAAGCTGGCAATACATCACTCGCCTGCGTAAGGGACTCCCCCATTGGCATGGTTCCACCTGGGCGAATCTGGCGAACACGGTCCTGAAGTTCAGCGGTAGAGGTATCTCGAAGTTTGGCCACGATTTCGGGGTGTCCACACTTAGAAACGCCTTCTTCTGCAACCCCTTCCCCATCAGCCGCGTTGGTAATCAGTCCGATTGGGGCATCACCTTGCACATCATTCAGGTATCCATCAAGCGCCTTGGCTACTCCTTCGAATCGTGGTTGACCAGCCGCATCTGGCTCATTCATGGACTCTGAAGCGTCGAGGATAATAACCGTAGGTGTCACCGCTTCTTGCGCCGATGCGGTTGGCGGCGCAAGCAATGCCCCAAAGCACAGTGTTGTCGCCATTGCCTTGATCGCACGGGCTGAACTCATATGATGTCCTCGTCCTAGATAAAGAATGCCAAACACTAGATTAAGAGCGAAACGAAAATGCTACCGCAAAAGGCATCAACTCAATACCGAATAGTTATCAATTTGCGATCTGGTCCCGAATGCTAGCTTAGGGCACGAAGTTGCTGATAGAAGTCCATTCTGCGGCTACTACCCCGGTGCGTGCACCAATCACAGCGCTCCTCTCCGGTGGTATGCCAATGACAGCATGAATTTCGATAGAACACAGTTGCAGATATTTCATTCTCATGCAAATGTTCGAACCATCCCAGGTTTTTCAATACCGGGTGAGCGCCCAACAGTTCGGAACCTTGCGCAGCCGCATCACGGATTGGAGATTTTCTACTCACGTTCCGTACCGCACCACCTATCGTGGCAGCGATATTTCCCATGAGATTCGCAACCCCAACGCCTGTCGCCATATGAAACGAATTTACGATTGGCTCCATCACCTCCAACACATGCTGCGTCGCGCCATGAGCATCTGTTGAAATAGGCGTTATACTGGGCAGTCTTAGTGCAGATGTCACACCATCAGTCATGTGAACCCGTGTTGCATCAGGCTCGCACACAAGTACCTCACCATGTAACATCCAACTGGCGATATTGATACCAACAATACGATGTGCCGCCCGTTGGAAGGCCAACGAACCTGCATACCGGAGCTTAGGTACGGCGTAGCGTTGTTGAAATTGCGTTGCGACGTCCCGGGCGAAAAGTTCCTGCCCAAGTTCAGCCAAACTTATGGTTCCTGAGATTTTCGAACCAATATTCAGTTTGTACTGAAAAGACGCCCGGGCTAAATCGGTGACAAGCTGATCATTCATGTGGCAATTCCGTATCCATGCCAAGGCGTGCACGCTCTTCGGAAATGATCCTGGCAGCCAGTTGCGCCTCAGAAATGTCAACCGCGTCGTCCACTTGCGCGGACTCGCTGGGACGCGCATACGAATCAAAGATCGTCCGTTTTTCCGCGAGAATGTCAAGCAAGCGTTCATCAACGGTATCGTCTGCAATAATCCGGTGGACCTGCACAATTCGCGTTTGCCCCATGCGATGGGCACGCGCAATAGCTTGGTCTTCAATAGTCGGCTTCACTTGAGGTTCAACCAAAATCACAACCGCCGCCGCCTGGATATTCAACCCAACACCGGCAGCGGTGATTTGTGCCAGCAGGCAGCTTCCTGGATTGGCGCGCCCCAGGGCGTCGACAAGCTCTTGGCGCAATGCAGGCTGCACCTGACCCGTAATCGTACCCACCACCCGATCACCTAGGGCTTGATTCAGGCGTTCAAGCACAGGTAGGAAGTACGAGAAAATAATCATCCTATCGCCGTTTTCGCCAGCAGTTTCGACGATCGCACGGATTCGCTCCAGTTTAGCGGGCTCGACGTTGGGGGTAAGCATCGTTGCACGGCGGATTTCCATCCAGTTGCCGCTAGAAACAGCATCGCGATAGTGACGTTGATCCTCTTCTGTGAGCTGCACCCAGTCGATTTTGTCCACACGTTCGGGCAGTTCATCAAGAACATCGGTTTGATTTCGGCGGAGATATGCTGGCGCAATCGCCCGGCGAACTGCGAGTGCATTCTGCGTTTTCTGCGGAACAATATCTGGCTGCAAATAACCAACCAGTGTCATAAACTCATGCACGCGGTTCTCTAAGGGGGTACCCGTGAGCAGCAGCGCATATTCAGCGTGATGAATCAGCTCGGAAACAACTTGACTCCGGCGCGTCGCCGGATTCTTTAAAAAGTGTGCCTCATCCGCGATCACCATGCCCGGGCGGGCTGGAAACTCAAGCGTGCGCGCGCCGTCGTACGTACAAATGAGCACCCCGCCTTGCGCGCTCCACGCCCCCAACGCGTCATGTTTAAGCGCCCCATGCGCGACATGGACCTCTAATTCGCTGAACTTGCGAATTTCCCGCAACCAGTTCACAACCAACGATGCTGGGCACACGATCATGCTGTGCCGTTGCCGATCAGCATGAAGATGCGCCAACACCGTAATTGCCTGCACGGTTTTGCCAAGTCCCATTTCGTCGCCGAGAATCGTCTTTTTCTGCACTAACGCGAAACGAGCTCCAAACGATTGATATCCACGCAAATATAAATCTTTTAATAAAGAGGTATTCAGTTGAAGACGACGAATCTGCTCAATAACACTGGCATCGAGAAGATCATCAGAAACTTCAATATCCAAGCCCAAAAGTGCCTTCAATAACCCCTGGTAGTGCGCCGGACGTTGTTCATAGTCTTCCCAAGCAGCGTCACCAATATCAACAACACTCCGCGGCTGGAACAGCGCAGGACTGGCCAGTGCCCACGCGGCATCATCGAGGAATGTTTCGAAAGTTGTGTCGTGTGAGGGTGTAACAACAAGCCATGAATCTTGACTCGGCATCGTTTCCGGCAACGCCGCGGCAAATTCTATTATTCGGCGTTTGCGCGCACGTTCCGCAGCATCAAGTTCCACCAATTGACCAAATCGGGCAAGTATTCGAACCAGACGAAGTGCGGCAGGCGTGGGAGTGTCCCCGATCTGAGTCACCTGCTCAGCTTTTGCCTCATTGAGCAGTGTTTGGGCAGCCGCTTTAATTCGACGTGCCGTTTGCTCACCAATTCCATGAACAGCAGTCAGCGTAGTGAGTGGCGTTTTGAGCACGTCAGCCACTGTGAATACGTGGATTGTGTCAAGCCCTGTCGTGCGTAATTGCCCACTTGTTGATCGTTTTAATACGTCAACCGGCATCTGAGCCAGCAACTCGGCAACACGCTCATCAGTCACCTGATACAGCGTTGCTTCAGCTTCAGCACGCAATCGAGGTTCCGAATCAGGATGCTCAAGCAAGTCGCGAACAAGTGCTCGCAAGCGGGACACCAAGACCGTGTCTAAGCTGGTGAGCCGCACCGAATCCACACCAAGCGCCGCCCCGAGCGCATTTCGGGCATACCGCGTGTATTCCTCCGGATACCCATCAAGTTGCACCTCATGAAAGCCTTGCGCCTGGCGAGCCCCCTCAAGCAACATGTAAATGTCCGCCACCGGTGGATAATCCAACAGATTGCCAAGCGCAGTGGCCGCAGCAAACCCACGTTCTACATTGACAACCCCAAACAAACGTTTGAAAAAGCCAGCAGTTGCTTGGGCTGTTTCTGACCGCAATTGCAAGACCTGTTGCGCAAATTCCCCAAAGCGAAACAACTGCTGCTCCGCATCTGGATACTTAGCCATTTCCGCATGAAGATATGGCTCGTGCCACTGCAGCGACCCAGGCGGCAGTATATGAACATCCCCAATTTGTGGATGCTGCCCAACAGTCACCGGGGTGTGCTGCAGCGTTTCCCAAATCTGTTTGGCTTCCGCCGCTTGAGCCAGCACATGTTCTGCCCGCTGCAACAAGGCTGGGATCTGCTCGCGATTCATGGTCTTGTATTCTCCCACAACTTACAACGCAAAGTGCCGCTACCCTTTAGGCATGAATCGCGCTACTGCTTTTATTGCTGCCTTTAACGATATTGAGTACTATCTCCGCAAAAATTACGGCAGCCACAATTCAGAAGGTTTCCGCACTCTTGTTCGCATTGCAATGCAGGATCAAGCGATACCGCAGGTACATGCTGACGCCCTATTTGCGTTCGCTGACCTTCGCAATGCCATTAGCCACGGCACGTATAACAAGGGCCGCCCAATCGCCGAGCCTTTCGAAGATACGGTAAGCGAGATCGAGGCGCTACGCGACCTGATCACCACGCCACCCACCGCAATTGGTGTATTGGGCGGGTGCACCCCTCATGTGATTACCCCCTCCACCACGATTATCGACGCCCTGCGCATACTGCACACTGATGAAGTTTCGGTACTGCCCGTCTATAGGCAAAGTTTTGTGTTCCTATTAACCACAGACATTATTGTTCGCTGGGTCGCAGAAGACCTCGAAGACGATGGCCGAGTAAGTGCACACACAGTCGAAGACCTCGCCCCGTACGCATCAAAAATGGACACTGCGCATTTCAGCCGCCTTGACCTCAGCGCAGCGTCCGCAATTCACCACTTCACAGATCCTGGGCATTCCGGGATCCTGCCTCGGGCGATCATCCTCAATGGCAAAGGATCACCGAAACAGCCACCAGTACGTGTGATTGATCGAACGGAGCTACCGAAGCTGGTGCAGGCTTTGGATATCTCCTAGCCAACCCACGACTTACAGTCCCTGATCCTGGAGATAGCCAAGCAGACGTGGTAACCCGACCGTTGTTTGCTCATGAGCTGCCAGGTTCTTCACCGCAATCTCATTGTGCTCCAGTTCATTCTCGCCCAGTACAAGTGCGAAACGCGCCCCTGCGCGGTCGGCACCTTTCATGGCGCCTTTGAGCCCGCGATCACCAAATGACATATCCGCACGGATGCCTGCCGCACGCAACTGATCGATGATGGCGACCATGGCTCGTTTTGCCGCGCTCCCCAGCGCAACACCAAACACATCAACACGATTGCCTGCGCTGGCAGTAACGTCTTCTGCCTGCATAGCGAGCAGCGCGCGATCTACACCAAGACCAAATCCAATTCCGGAAAGGTCTTGCCCGCCAAGCTCACGCATCAAACCGTCATAACGCCCGCCACCGCCAATGCCAGACTGTGCACCGAGACCATCATGAACAAACTCAAAACACGTTTTGGTGTAATAATCCAAACCCCGGACCATGCGCGGATTGAGGGTATAAGCGACGCCAAGATCATCAAGGAGACCGGTCACCGTCTCGAAGTGTGCCTGCGCTTCCGCAGACAAATAATCGACCATCAACGGCGCATCAGCGGTCATTTCGCGAATACTTTCGCGCTTATCATCGAGCACCCGAAGCGGGTTGATTTCTGCCCTGTGTCGAGTTTCCTCATCGAGCGGAAGTTTGAAGAGAAAACCTTGGAGTTTTTCCCGATACGCCGGCCGACACGTGTTATCCCCGAGACTTGTGATTTCTAACCGATAACCCGCCAGCCCAATGCTCTTGAAACACCGATCAGCAAGGGCAATAACCTCAGCATCGAGCGCTGGATCATCAACCCCGATAGCTTCCACACCAACCTGCTGAAGCTGCCGATACCGGCCCGCCTGGGGACGCTCATAACGGAAACACGGTCCGGCGTACACCAACTTGGTGGGAAGCTGCCCCCTATCCAAACCGTGTTCGATTACTGCTCGCATCACCCCAGCGGTACCTTCCGGCCGCAATGTCACGGAACGACCACCGCGGTCTTCGAAGGTATACATTTCTTTACTGACGACGTCCGTCGACTCACCGACACCACGTGCGAACAGCGCCGTCTCCTCAAAGATCGGCAATTCAATATGCTCATAGCCCGCGAGGTGAGCTTGATGCGTAAACGAATCACGCACGGCAAGAAACTCAGGAGAGACCGGTGGAATGTAATCCGGCACTCCCTTTGGGGCGTTGAACTGCTGAATCTTCTTGGATTTGGTCACAAATGACGATTATACGACCAAATTACGTAAATACGGATTGGATATCCGTTCCGCCCTCATTGTGGTAGCGGGGCCATGCCCTGGAAGTAAATGCAAGGAATCAGGCAGCGACAACACAGGTCCGGCTAAGGACCGTTCCATCGCGGCTGGGTCCGAATGGACAAGATCGGTGCGTCCAATTGATCCTTGGAACAGCACATCCCCAGTGAAACAAACTTCCGGTCCTTCAAACATCACACAACCTGGTGAATGCCCAGGGGCATGGCGAACAATAAAGTCCACACCACTGACATCAATTACTTCCCCGTCGGAGATGCACCGCAAATCAGGCACTGCCTGCATATTCGCGGCGTCGAAAAGCAATGCGGTAGCCGGGGCAACGCCAAGCGGCGGATCGGTGACCATAAACTTGTCGTCTTCATGGATAAACGCGGGTACATTGAAGCGCCGAGCCACCGCAGCACAATCGCGCGTATGGTCGATGTGCCCGTGAGTCAGCAGCACCTTATCTACGACGAGGTTTCGTTCCTCAACCAGCGCAACAATACGGGGTAGCGCATGCATGCCGGGGTCGATAATGACTACATGCCCCTCTTGAACCACTAAATAGCAATTAGTTTTGAACGGCCCAGCGGCGAAGCCCATAATTTCCATGTAGACCACACTAAAGGTTGAGTGTTGCTCGCCGCTACAATAACCTCGGCAATACAATGAGCTATCAGGAAAAGCTCAACCCCAAAATCTAAGGACTGTTACAAAGGTGAGCAATAAGGAACGCCGCACAGCTGCGCTGCGCGAGCTAGAACGTGAACTGAAGGCCCGTGACCGCGCCGAAAAAGCCCGCCCATTAGGCGTGATTCTTGCATCGGTCACCGTAATCCTGGTGATTGTCGGCGGAATTTGGTACGCAACCACCCGCTCTGACTCCCCCGAGGAAACCACCGCTAGCTCCAGTACCTCCAGCAGCGCACCGGCGCTCGAACCCGTTGCCACCAAACGTCCAACAGCACTTCCCGACACCGTCAGCTGTGAATACAAAGACGCTGGCGAAGCAGCCAAGGAAGTAAGCAAACCCAAGGGTGACGATGTTTCCACCAAGGGCACCGTTGACGTCGAATTAGAAACCAGCGCTGGCAAGATTGGCATGACGCTCGACCGCAGCGTGTCCCCATGTACCGTCAATGCAATCGAACATCTGGCCAAAGAAAAGTATTTTGATGACACTGTCTGCCATCGTCTCACCTCCAGCGGCCTACATGTCCTACAGTGTGGTGACCCATCCGGAACAGGTGCAGGCGGCCCTGGCTTCCAGTTCAATAACGAACACCCAACCGACACCGCGACTCAGAGCACGCAGGTGAATTACGGTCGCGGCACAATCGCCATGGCCAACGCCGGGAAAGACACAAACGGGTCACAGTTCTTCCTCAACTATGGTGATTCCCCTCTCGCCACCGACTACACCTACTTCGGTCAGATCAATGACGAAGGTCTCAAAACCCTCGATAAGATCGCCGAAGCAGGCGTAGCTGACGGTGCAGGCGATGGAGCCCCCGCCCAAGAGGTGAAAATTTCAAAGGCAACGGTCAAGTAACGCACGGCATGCCTTGCCCCCTGGATTCCAGGGGGCTTTTTTCGGCCAAATAAATCAATTTTGTACTGCACATCTTAGGCAATTAAAGACCAGGGGCACGCAATTCATCATCTGGATTTCATAAAATTTTTGAGAAAGCGCCAACATTTTCAGTAATTTTTCTTGATTTTTCTTGAAAACGCGGCTACCTTGAACCTCAGCTCGACAAACTCAAATATAGAAAGGCTTGTTTATGAAGCTGTTTACTCGCAAGGGCCTCACCGCTGTAGTGGCTGCAACCGCAATCTCCCTCACCTCGGTCACCGCCACACCTGTAGCATTTGCCGACGATACGCTCTCCTCCACCACCGACACCAAAGACTCGGACAAGAGCGGTAACTCCCTCAAGGGCATCGTTGACGCTATCGAGCTCGTTGCTCGACTTTTCGGCAGCATCACCAAGTTGCAGGGCAACTGGGACAAGCTGTTTAAGAACATGGGCTCAAGCGCTCCCGCTGGCTCCTAAAACTTTCTAGCAACACCACCCACACAGCTAATTGTTGGGTGGTTTTTCTAATTTACCCCACATTAGGGGTAAAGCACATTGCATACATAATAGGGATTGCGCACTTAAGCTTGGGGCGAAATAGCACAACAGCTATCACTTTTTAAAATATACGATCTCGCGACGTTCTCTAGCTTTATTGTATTAAATATCAAAATCTCTACATTAAAAGCTATCGCGAGCAATCCTTAATAATGACCTGCAGAGCCCCCAGGTTTGGCGGCATTCAAAAATACGGCACCAGAATTAACCGCCAGATGTTACGCGATATACATCGAACACGCCCTCGATGTTACGTAATTGTGTCATCAACGAGCCAAGCTGTTTCGTATCCGACACCTCAAACGTAAACCGCGCAACCGCCACGTGATCCTCCGCCGAATGCGAGTTCATGGCAATCACAGCAACTTTCTGCTCATTGATCACGCGCGTAAGTTCAAACAGCAAACCATTACGGTCCAGCGCCTCCAATTGGAGCGTTGCCGCAAACGCACTCCGGCCCTGATTTGCCCATTGCACTTCAATGAGACGCTCCGGTTCTTCTCGTAATTTCTCAGCGTTCGTGCAATCAGTCCGGTGGACCGAGACGCCGCCTCCCCTCGTCACGAACCCGAAAATCGCATCACCCGGCACCGGCATGCAGCACTTGGCAAGCTTGGCCATCACGTCGGGGCTGCCTTCCACGAGGACCCCCGTACTATCCGACGAAGGAGACTGTCGACGCTGCGCCTTGAGTTCACTGAACGGTGTGCGGGCAGCCAATGCATCCGTTGCATCATCTTGATCGCCAAAAATAGCCATCAAACGGTTGGCTACGTGCTGCGCTGAGACCGAATTGGTACCAATGGCGGTATACAACGCATCCACGTCTGTGTAGTGCAATTCCGCAGCCACAGCCTTCATTGACTGCGCAGTGAACAGCCTGTGCAACGGCAATCCGCCTCGCTGGATTTCAGCCGCTAATGCATCCCTGCCAGACTCGATTGATTCTTCGCGTCGCTCCTTGGCAAACCACTGGCGAATCTTTGCCTTGGCGCGGGGCGACACCACGAATTTTTGCCAATCCTTACTCGGGCCAGCAGAAGGATCCTTGGAAGTAAACACCTCCACTCGATCACCTGATTTCAACGCCGATTCCAAGGCGACGAGCTTGCCATTCACTTTGGCACCAATGCATCGGTGCCCCACCTCGGTATGCACCGCATAGGCAAAATCAACGGGCGTGGAATCCACCGGAAGGTTAATCACATCGCCCTTTGGTGTAAACACGAAAATCTGACGTGATGTGAGGTCATATCGCAAGCTATCAAGGAACTCATTTGGATCAGCGGCCTCACGTTGCCAATCCAACAACTGACGCATCCACGCCATTTGATCAACCTCGGATTGCTCCCCACCATGGCTACCCTTAGTTTCTTTATAGCGCCAGTGCGCTGCGATGCCATACTCCGCGTTATAGTGCATTTCATGGGTCCGAACCTGCACCTCGAGCGGCTTGCCACCCGGCCCCATCACAGTAGTGTGCAACGATTGGTACACGCCGAATCGAGGCGCAGAAATATAGTCCTTGAAACGCCCAGGCATTGCTGAATACAACGCATGCACAGCACCAATCGCTGCATAACAATTGGGCACATTATCCACCAAGATACGAATACCCACGAGATCAAAAATTTCGTCGAAGTCTCGGCCGCGCACAATCATTTTCTGATAAATCGACCAATAATGCTTCGGACGCCCCATCACATCAGCCGGAATGTGATTTTCCTTCATCGAAGCCGTCACATGAGAAATAATTTCTTGCAGATAACGGTCGCGGGAAGGAGCCCGATCAGCCACCAAACGAACGATCTCTTCATATTTCTTGGGATACAAGATCGCGAAGGAAAGATCTTCCAACTCCCACTTGATGGAAGCCATACCCAGACGATGCGCCAACGGCGCAATCACTTCAAGTGTTTGACGGGCTTTTTTTGCCTGCTTTTCTGGGCGCAAAAACCGCATCGTTCGCATGTTGTGAAGACGGTCAGCAACCTTCACCACCAACACCCGAGGATCCTGACTCATCGCCACAATCATTTTCCGAATTGTTTCCGCCTCTGCGGCAGCCCCCAACGCAACCTTATCGAGCTTTGTCACACCATCAACAAGGCGCGCGACCTCAGCACCAAAATCCGCTTCCAAATCTGCAAGTGAATACTCAGTGTCTTCCACAGTGTCATGCAATAACGCCGCCACGAGTGTTGTGGTATCCATACCGATTTCGGCAGCAATCGTCGCAACCGCTAACGGATGTGTAATATACGGATCCCCCGACTTCCTAAACACCCCTTCATGAAGCCGTTCAGCGGTATCATATGCACGCTGTAAGATCGCCACATCCGCTTTCGGATGAATTTGACGGTGAATACTTACCAACGGATCCAGCACCGGGTCAATCTTCACCCGCGAACCTGTCAAACTACGAGCTAAACGCGCTGACATACTTCGCATATTCACCTGCTGTTTTGGTGGCTTTCGATCAAAGCTCATCGCGCTCTAGCTCCCTTGATTTAATGCTCTTCGTGGGAGTTAATCACGGTCAGAGGTAAGCCTGCAAGCGCTTCCCTACCACCTAGCCCCGCGACCTCTAACACCACCGCGTGACCAACCACGCTTGCGCCACAACGTTCGAGAAGCTGACGCGCAGCAACTAACGTGCCGCCCGTAGCGAGCACGTCGTCGACAAGCACAACATTTCGCCCCTCCAGCGGAATCGCATTTGCGGGCACCTGCAGCGCCGCCATACCATATTCCAAAGCATATTCCTGAGTGTGTACAGGTGGCGGCAACTTGCCTTTTTTGCGTACCGCGAGAATGCCTAGGCCAAGTTTGTACGCAACCGCTGAACCTAAGAGAAAACCGCGAGCATCCAATCCGCCGATCATGTCCGCGCCGTAACGCTTGCATGCTTCCGCGAGCTCATCGATCACCAGTTGGAATGCTTCAGCATTGGCCAAGACAGGTGTGAGGTCTTCAAACACCACCCCGTCGACCGGAAAGTGCTCCACATACCGAATTAAATCTGTGAGCGCTTCCCGCGCATTGGCGTACGCCATTGTTATTCACTCTCCTGCCAGCGTTCCATATTCCAGCCAATGCCGGAACCGGAAGAATTCAACACCACATTGCCCACGGTTTTATCCACCACAAACGTGCGTGGCTGCGCGGCGAGCGGAATTGTTGGAACTTCATCCCACAAATACTCCTCAGCAGCCCGGAGCGCTTCTGCATTGGAACCGGTAGCATCCGTATTTCCATAGTTCAACATGGGATCGATTGCGAGCAAAACAGCGTCGACCGTTCCTACGGTTTCTTCCGCCTCACCCACGCGCTGCGCATGAAGAACATCCTGCAAATACTGCCCTTCACCTGACGCGTCATGGATGGTTACCCCCGCGGGTTCACACGAACGTTTGATTGCATCGACCATCGCACGTTTACGTTCATCCGGGGCATGGTATCCAATTCGAATTGTTTGCCCCCGTAACTGTTCCGCCCTGACAATATCCACCCCCATGTGAGCCTCTGCGATCGTCGCCGTCTGCGCATTCACCGGGTCATCTGCAGTAGTCAAACGCGTACCCATCGGGGGCACATTGATACCGCTTTTATGCGAAGACTCAATCGCAACTGCTTTCTGATCAATGCATGCTGCAAACGCTTGGCGCGCCTCTTTTGTTTCAAACACACCCCGGTTCCCCAACACCAACACCTCGTTAAGATCCCCCGCAACAGGGGTAACTTCGAAGTTGTTTGTCGGATCGTCCCGATTAACCCAATCGATTTTTGAAATCCCCACTAAATCAGCAATATTTACTTGACCTGCCGCTGCCTTCTCCCCGGCATGAATGGAATCCGGCCATAATGTCACTGCTGAAAGTTTTGTTTCATCACCAATGAATTGTTCGTTGCGTACCAAATGTACGGCGCCTTCCGCATCCACTCGATCAATACGATATGGGCCGGAAGCGACTTGTAATTCAGGATCAAATTCTTTAAGGGAAAAACCATCGCGCCAAACTTTTGCAACTTCCTGCAAGCCTTCAACATTATTTTCCATGAGCCGATGTGTAAGGTCTTCCAAGCTCAAATTCGCTTTTTTGGCAATTGCATGCGCCGGCAGCACTGTTCCAGGCGCAAATAATTGCCGCCAACGGGCACCAAGCCGGTCCTTGAAAAAGACGGTGAACTGCTTGTTGTTTGGTCGGCATTCCAGTTTCTCCACTTGTTCCATGAGTGGAATATGAGATTGAAAAAGATCTGGCATTGCGCCTGCCTTATAGGCTAAAAGAAAATCTGCACATGTCACTTCTGTACCGTCTGAGTATTTCGCAGTTTTAGAAATTGTGTACACCACTTGACGAGTCCGCCCAGGTAGCGATTGCGCCACCGCGAAATCCCTATTGGGGATCAATTGGCCACGTTGTCCAATCACAAAGACTGACGGGTACAGTCGGCCCGCTAATGCCTCAGCACGAGTGGAAACTCCCAACTTACTGCCAGCATTAGTTGTGGCCAACGGACTCGCGGCTACATACCCAAACTCAATTTCCGGTTCTTTCTTATCCGCCGAACAACCTGCAATAAAACCCACAACTGAAATAAACGCGCACAAATATTTCGCTTGCTTGCGCATAGCCCGCCAACCAGACACGAAAAACATCAGCCTCCACAGATTTGAAGTGATCTGCAAAGTATATCCCGTAATTGCACGGGGCTTTTCGACGCCCCGCCTACCACCCCCTTCTGCTACCGGTTACTGCTGTATTTCCGCTGTAGAAAATTCTTTCTTTCGCTCTGACCACTGTTGAATCGATGGGCTCGATAACGCCAATAATGACAAAATATTCAACGGAAGGGTGCCGCGAATAAGCAATGCCGCTATGCCAAATTCTCCCGAATTGTATAACGCCTCGGCCGCCAGCACATCAAAAGAAATCAGCAGCATAAGACATAATCTGGCTCGCACTCCGCCATTCCAGGAAAACCATGCGGTAATAAGAATGAAGATCGTTGGCAGGATAATAACGAACACGATAATCGTCCGGCGCAGCGGAATATCATGAGGGAAAAAGATGGGCACATGGACTGCATTGGTGTATGCGCCAGCAGCTGCAAAAATCAGCGCAGAAATCGTACCGAAAACAAGCGCAAAAGGACGCTGTAATCGTGGCGTGTAACCACCAACGATGGCATCACTATCAGCGATTGCGAGGCCACCTGGATCAGCGACAGTATATCCTTGTGCAGCACGTTCAACCCCTACAGGTATTGGTAAATCAGGATCAACTGGCACGTAATCTAAACAGACAATCGGCAAATTTCCATCAGTTATAACTAAATCTCCGCCTCCGTTTCTTGAGTGGTAACCAGTGGAAAAATTCTCAATGACTTCCACTCCAGCTTCAGGATTTGCAGCTAGTAAAGAGTGTGCAATGTAATCACGTTCAATATCGATATTCGCATCAATTTTATGGGTGACTTGAAATGTGAATAGCGAAAGTCCAACTGACCGATCATATGTACCGGCGGCTACCCATTGAACCCTACGCCCGCCGGGCAATAACCAATTATCAGGGCAACGCCACAACCGAACGTGGTGACGTTGTGCCGCATTGCCTTCAACTTCCTGTTGATACGCTAAACACTGCTTGCGACCAAACACAAAAAGAGGACTCACTGGGGCTTGCGGATAACTTCGTTTCAATATGGAACTCACAATGATTCCCCATGAACTTCTAAGCGTTACATCATCTGCCAATGTCCAACCAGCTCGCGTCATCGCTTGATGTATCTCTTTGGCGCTACCATGAAACGCCAAATTAATTGGGTCACCTAACAGGCCATCGGACGTTCTGGCTCGGCCAATGAAGTATCCGGGTACATAAATCTGTGTGAAGATTCGGTGCATCCGTGGGAGCACAAAGTATGTGGTGATCCCCCAGAATGGAATGACGAACAACTGGTATGGCCAGTCGACTACTAATGAGCGACGGAGCAGCACTAGGGCCAACCATCCGGCAAGAATAGTAGCTAACACGAAAAACGCGTTATTCATGATCTCCGCAGCGCTCAGTCGACGAATCTGCGCATCACGAACTTTCGAAGGTACATGGTCATATGTTGGGGAGCCACCGACAAACTTCGCCATATTCCAGAGTGTAGCGAGCAACGCACGACGCAATACCGGTGTGGATTTTATCTACATCCCTGTCGCACTAGGCGTGCATTACGCCAGGCACTTACTTTTGCTGGTTTGTGCCCAAGAGTTTCTGAATAAGCTCTTTTATGAGTTCCACACCACGTTCAGGGCGGCGCAAGATTTCCTGAATCACTGACGGATTTCCGTGATCCTTGTGGGTCAGGGTCATCACAAAACTGCCATTACCTACCTGGCCGTGACGATTATAGGTGGTGATACCCACGCGATAGTCCCCCTCAGGACTCTCTGCGGGTGTGCCGATAATCTCACTGCTAAGGGGGTGGAACACGAGCCCGGCTGGCAGTCCACTCACCACCGCAACGTAGGTATCTTCAGGAGCCGCAATATGGTACTGAAAGGGTTTGCCTATTGTGACGTGCATATTAGGCACCTTC
>JAUMZC010000055.1 GCA_030528295.1 Corynebacterium sp. | reverse complement strand
GGCCTTGTGCTGCTTATCTGCTGTTCGAACCTCAATCAGCCCCACGCAACCAGACCGCCCTCATGCCACCCGTAGGGCTATCACAGCCACTACAACCTCACTAACTTGACCAAAAACGATGAAACCCGCAGGCAGACGCCCCAGAATCGAGCAATATTTTGCGCCCCAAATACGCCAATTCGGGGGTAGATGCCCACCGTAGCCCTACCACGGCGTCGACAACCAACGGCAGTGTTCGGTGACGCTCCACATAGCGGCGACGATATGCCGCGAAAGTTCCCGACTCGAGCGGTAAATCAGGTCACTTCAAATTTACTAATTGGAGGATAACCGAAACCGCGACGTTCTGGAACCGACCAAAGATACCGAAATTTACTTCGATTTTTAATGTGTTAAATGGGCTGGCTATCTTTCAGTCAGTCTTTGACTTGTGTATTTGGTTGAGCTTTAAGGAATGGAAGTATTTGTGCCTACTTTTGAAAAGCTGGAGCCCAAGATTCGGTGGGCTTACTGCGTCGTCGAAAAGTAACATACTGTTTGGTATTTGCAAATTTCTGCAATTTACAACTGCGTAAACGGAGTTAACACGGTAGCGAGACCGTTATAAACGCAATAACTCCGGTTGAAACTCTCGTAAATGTTGTGGTTGGCGTCTTGATATAGCTACAGCGTTTAGAAAAACGGTGCGGCCCATCCAAATACGACGAGTGGCGATGTGAATGACAACAATGCGCCAGCCCACAGGTCGTAACACTTGAATTTGATCGCTAATGTGATGGTGGTGAGGATGCAGAGCGGGATACCAATGACGCAAATATAGTGCAGTAAGGTGGAGCCATTGAGGTTGTACCAATATATGGCTGCCAAGAGGTAGCTCAATATTGTGAGGCTCCAGCCTATTTGGCGTGGTGTGAAACATGTGTGGACCATTCGCGTTCCTTGTGGGGTGAGTTACCGGAAAAGGTCGGTTACCAAATCAGCGCCAAATCCAAGGACCATCGTGGAGTAGAACGCGAGTATGCCCGCGACGACAAGGTCGTGGCGCTTCGATTTCACACTCAGAATCAAAATGATGGCGGTGATAAAGATTATTCCGTAGATTAATGCCCACATTGCCACGGCAGTTTCACGGGAGGCAGGGCCAAAAACCTGGTTAAACCAGGCATATGCTAACAGGTACGCCAGGGCGGTGAGCCCCCAACCGATCGTGCGAGCGTGGCGAATAACAAATGAGCGGTTTGGTAGATGCATGTTGATCAACTCACTGAGAAAAATGGACCATACCACCAAAAAATGGTGAATAGTGACGTGGATGAGAATAGTGCGCCAGCCCAAAGGTCGTAGTATTTAAACTTGATTGCGAATATCACGTTGACCACTACGGATAGCGCTATTATGGCCAAATAAACGTTATGAACCCACCCGTAACCTTCAACGTTGAACCAGAAGAATCCTGGCAAGATATAGCTTAATGCTGTTAATCCCCAGCCTATTTGGCGTGGTGGCAGTGAGAGAGCTGTGGATGGCATTGGAACCTTCCTTTTCGCTTTTTTGGGTTATGTCGTACGTGTGCGGTGAGAGAACTAGCCAGGTCGAAACATAGTTATTTCCGTTGAAAAAGCCGAAACCCGGATGCAATGAAAGCTCTGTTGGCACATATCCGAAAAATTATGTTGTTTAGTGCTGCTTGGTTGGGAAACTTGATGCGTTATACGATCGTTGGCAGGGATGATTTTGAGAGTAAGTCCTCAGCGACTTGGGTGTGTGTGGTGACCGAAATTTCTAGTTCTATGAAGGACCATGTTCCACCTTGTGATGGTAGTTCTCATCGAAAAGTATAATTATAACAAACTTTAGCTGCGGGGTTTGGGGTGACTTCAGTTAGTGAAAGGGGATTGTTTGTTGAAGGCACAGAAAGTTCCGTGGTTATAGAAATAATCGAGTTATAAGATGAGCGCTGTAATAAATGACCACTGGTGAATAAAACGCCAGCAATCCTGCGATAATGAGGTCGTGACGCCTAGACTTTACGCTCAACGCCATAATTGCTCCGGTGATGATGACGAGCCCATAGACCAGCGACCACATTAACGTGTAGTTCTCAACTGCGGGCCCGAACGGTCGGTAGAACCACACACTGCCCAGAAGAAAGCATAAGAACGTGAGGCCCCAACCTATTGGTCGAGCACGACGGATGAGGAATGACGTATGTGTTGAGTTCATAACTCTCACCTTGATGGGAAAATACCTTATCTGGAAAATGATGTGGGTTGGAAAAACTCGCGTCATCTAACGTTGATTACATCTGGGATATTGATGATTATAGTAAAAATGAAGGTAAAGGGGCTGGGGTGGCAAGTGAGCTCGCTTCGCTGCTCTAATATGACAGCAGGAGGGTAGCTGAAGGCTGTGAGGTTCGACGAGTTATTCTGCGTGGTGGGAGCAAGGATTGGCGGTTGACTACCGCTCGAAATAGCAAAGCGAATCCTTATCCCAGCAGTAATGGTTGCAGACGGTACCAAAAAACATGGCGATGGCGTGGTTTAGGAAACCGGGGGAAATTTAGCTTTAAACGCTGCATTTACGCATGTATTGGTTGAGGCTATGTGCGATCTAGCTGCTGAACGACTGGAGCATGATGACTTGATGAACTAATTTCAGCAATGTATTTCCCTCAAGAGTGGTTGAGCTATCAAGCTGGATTTCGAGGTTTGCTGGTGAGCAAAGTTATGCGGAGTTGTGTAGCAAGAACCAGGTTTTAGTTAACGTAATTAGGCAACAATATCATTATAATAGGCGAGTTAAAGGCTATGAGGCCTGCGATGATGAGGTCATGGCATTTACTCTTGTTCGCTAGCATGATGATGCAGGTGGTTATGATGATGACGCAGAGGATGAGTAGCCACATTAATGTGTAAACGGAGCGTGCTGGGCCGAGGACTTCGAACCTCCAGGCTGCAGATGGGAGGAATGCAAGTGCTGTAAGCCCCCAACCGATCGGTCTTGCGTATCGAATCAGGTAGTTTGAATGTGTTGACTGCATCGAGTAATTCACCATTCCCGGTTGTGTTCTGAGAAAAACGGGATTGCCCACATAAATAATGTTGGTAGTGAAATCAGCGATATCACTGCGGCTGCCCATAAATCATAGTATTTCGACTTGATGGCGAAGAATATGTTGAAAATTACGCTGATGAGAATGAAGATTAAAAAAATGTGACCTACCCAAGGTATGTTCATGTCGGCAATTTCCCAGATAATGCCAGCGGCTATATAGCTTAGAAATGTCATGAACCAACCAAGTTTGCGTGCTGTGAATGACATTTTCAATAATCTCACCTTTTTGGTATTATGTAAAATTCCTTGACGAGTGATTTTTAAGATCGATTATATGATGATAGTACCATTGCTGTTTTAACGATTGAAACTACTTACCATTGGTTGGTATTGATTGCGGATAATTTGTAACCTAGTTGCAACTTTCGCGGTAGAGAAACGCTTACCTATCCTGAACTAGGAATATTTTTAATTTTTGCGGAGCTGAAGGCGGGTAAGGTTCTGGATTGAGGTTCTGAAATTACTTTAAGTAGTCCAGCGAAATGGAACCATTAATGTGCCGTGTAACTAGTTGGAGATTTCGAAAGCTTCCATTGTGCTTTTACATGTTGACTCAAGCACTATCGCCGTGGAGTCAGTTTCATATACTAACGTGCTGAAAAAAATGGGGCACTCCAAACTGGGACGATTAAAAATGATATTGCTGCAATAATTGCCGCTGCCCAAAGGTCGTAGCATTTAGATTTTACGGCCAACACTACGATGATGATCGTGCCAACAAGGGTAGCTAACAACAAAATATAACTGGGAAAAGCTTCGCCGGTATCAACACCCCAAAAAAGAAACGCGCAAACGTAACTCAAAAACGCGATGCACCAACCGGTTTTTCTAATCGTGGATGTCATTAAAACTTCCTAACGCGTGATAATATTTTAAAGCTTGTCGCCGGCGGAGTTTAATAGTTCGCATTAGAGGTAACCTTCAAGAATGCTGTGGAGAATGCTCGGGATAACCAACGTTACCGCAGGCGAAATAAAAGCTAGTAAACCCGCGATGATGAGATCATTGTGTTTGAATTTAACACTCAAGGCGATAACACTTAACGCAATGATTACTGTGCCAAGTACTAGCACCCATAAGAGTGCATCATTTTGCTCAACTAGGCTGGAAAAGCTAACTCGCCAAGCGGTAGCTAGAAGAAAAGCAATGATTGTAAGTCCCCAGCCGATTGGCCGTACGTGGCGATGTATTGTCATTTGATTGATGTGCATGTGTATCGCCTCACAGGAAAAATGGTGTTATTGATTTAAGCAAACGTCAGTTGTGTGTCTATCGATTTCGTGTTGTGTGAACCGCGAATACTTTCAACTATTTCTATCCCATTGTATATCTAAAATAACAAGTATCGCAAGTGGTTGCTGCAGGCGGAGGCTTGTGTGAAATGATTGCTGAAGTGTTGGGTATTGCTCGTGCCCTAGGAAAACTAAATAATTTCCTAGCGCAGAGGAGTGAGGGCGTTTTATTACATAGGTAGCATCGTTCAAATTGTTTTTCAACGTCATGGGGATGGCCAAGTTCGGAGATCTAGTTTTTGGGAACGATTCTTTATTTGAACGAGTAGGTTAGTTATCGTCATGTTACTAGTGATTTTGCACAGTTCAAAATATTCGGTGTGATGTCGTGAAAGTTTAGGTACCGACAAAAAAGATCGGTATGTATAACAGTATGAGGGGTGAGTTAAAGGCTATGAGGCCTGCGATGATGAGGTCATGGCATTTGCTCTTGTTTGCTAACACGATGACACAAGTGGTAATGATGATGACGCAGAGGATGAGTAGCCACATTAAAGTGTAAACCGAGCGTGCTGGGCCGAGAAGTTCAAACCGCCAGGCTGCAGCCGGGAGAAATGCAAGTGCTGTAAGCCCCCAACCGATCGGTCTTGCGTATCGAATCAGGATGTTTGAATGTGTTGATTGCATTGATGAATTCACCATTCCCGGTTGTGTTCTGAGAAAAACGGGACCGCCCACAGAAATAATGTAGGAATTGAAATCAGCGAGATCACTGCGGCTGCCCATAAATCATAGTGTTTCGACTTGATGGCGAAGAATACGTTAAATGCTGTGCTAGTTAGAATGATGACTAAACAAATCTGGGCTAGCCATGGAATCCTTACATCATTACTCTCCCAAAAGGTACCTGCGGCAATATAACTCAGGAACGTCATGAACCAACCAACTTTACGTGTTGTTAAAGGCATATTTTATACTCTCAACCTGTGGGCGGTGTGTAATTTCAAGTGATTTTAGAATTAATGATAGTTTCGCGCAATATATTTATGCTAACATGTTTCGGCTTTGGTTGAAAGAAATTAATATTGATTGTTGTTAATTGTGAATAATTTGTAGCCTAGTTGTAACCTTCGCGCGCAAGGCATGCTTGCCTGAGCGGCGACCTTCTCAATCGAGCTCGCTGAAGATGTTCGTGTGTCAATTTTGGATCGAGTTTCGGTAATTATCCTAAGTCTCTCAGGGAATAACTGGGTTAGTGATATTGAGCTCGTTGTTTTTGTGTTTGCCAGAATTATGTGGTTTTATCGTAGCGACAATTCAATTAATTTGTCCTAGGAGATTTTGAAACGGGTACGAGGTGAGTATCAAACATTATCTCAGCTGTTGCGGAAATATGGTCCAATTTGATTTTGCGTGAGTGTAGAGGTTAATAATCAGAAGATTCTGGACGCTTAATAATGTAACTGTATTGGTTGGGCGTGTTGTTACGAAACGCCTACATCCGACAGCCTGGGGCTGGAAAACTTTCGTAGTAGTGACACCAGTTAGTAGATGTTGTGTGATTTGTCACGGCGTTATCATCTTAAGATTATGGTGAATGATTTACCATTTTTGCTGGATTGAAAAAAGGGACCATTCAAAACATGTTGGTATTCGAAATTGATAGATGGTAGTCGCCGTCGACAAATCGTGATGTTTGACTAAAATCCGCAAAAATTCTGACGTAGGGGTTGAGGAGCATAAAGAACAAACAAATAGTATTTCAATAAAACAATCTTTTGTCTGTTGTTTCGCTAAAAGTATTTGCGTCTAAGCAGTTTAGGAATGTTGTCAACCGTTCTAGCTTAATTGTTAAAAACAATTAGGAAACATATCATAGTCATCAACTAAATCTAGTCAATTGCGGAGCAGTAGTTACATCAAGAAACACCCATGGTAGGGTGGCACTGTAATTATCGCCGCCTCGAGATATGTCCGAGCATAACCATGTGTCTCCCATGGATATTCCCCGCGAAGGCTTCGCAATTTATCTATAAATTCTTGATCGCATGTGCACGAATCTCGCCCGAGGTTGAGGCAATGGTCGTGTCCCATGCAAGCTCGGTCAAGTGAGTTGATGGGTTCGCCGGGGCCGGAATTCTTTGGCCCGCACCAATTTCCGTAATCTTCAAGAGGAACTATCTCTTGAACCATTCCTGGATCTGTGAGTGCTTTCTGCTCAAGCACCATGCCATTGTAGATTTTGCCTACTTCGATGATCCTCGGGTCAACATTGTCACGCTCGGCGGATTCGGGGTCAAAGAGTTCAATGCCGTCGTCACGTTTGGTTTGGTGGGACATAATCGCATCCCTGATTTCCTCTTCGCTGGGTCCGTCTTCGACAGGGGCTGCTGGGGCAGTTTCCGCTTCCCCTGCTTCCACGGGAGCTGTTGGTGTCGTTGATGTTGTGGGGGAGGTTTCTGCTGCCATTGAATTTGCTGTTGGGAACATAGTTAACACCATTCCCAAAATTCCTGCGGTGAGGAGTTTCTTAATTTTCATGAATTTTCTTCCTGAATGCGAAGTGTTTTTAGATGGTCAGAATTTCGTAGGTTGGGAGTAATAAAACTCCGCTATCTAGGTAAGCAGTAGATTCGCTATAGGTCCAGTTGTTATGTGAAATGCCCCAAGTTATGGGGGTAGTATATTTCATTAAATTTAAAGATATCCAGGGAAAATGGGCATTAAAAGCGGGTGGAACGATAATTAGTGTATGGAAACATCGATACAATATTCGAATAATAGGCTTTAATGGCTGATGTTGTTGTATTACTATCGGAGTCCGGGTTTGCTGGGTGCTCCCCGAAGTCCCCGGAATGTTAAGTGACGCGAATCACTCATTTGTCGCGTGAGGATTTGGTTGTACGCAACGTCTTACCTTTGTCCAGTTTCAAACGCATCAGCGAATGTTGATGCTGAGCGCAAAGGAAAACGATATGAGTGACAATGTGATTCCGCAGACCGGTGTCCAGCGGGACCGTGAGGCTGACAAACAGGATTCACGTCAAGGCGACCATGCAAAGAAGCTGCAGGGGCCACTGCAAACAGAACGCGGTGTGACTACACTTTCGGACACGGTCGTCGCAAAGGTCGCAGGAATTGCTGCCCGGGAAGTGCCTGGGGTGTATGACATGGGCAATGCTGCGCGGCGGGCATTTTCGGCTGTGAGTGAGCGAATCCCGAACGCGCAAACGAACGTCGCTGGCGGCATCAGTGTGGAAAAAGGTGAGGTTCAAACTGCGATCGACTGCACGATTGTTATCGAATATGGGTACTCAATCGTCGAGGTTGGAAACGCAATTCGGCGCAATGTTATTGAGCAGGTCGAGCAAGCGACCGGCCTTGAGGTAATCGAAGTCAATATCGATGTGGTCGATGTGCACGTGCCTCAAGATGATGAGGATGTTCAAGGGCAGCGCGACAACGAGCTGCAATAGCACAGTCACCCTACATTCAAATAGGAGTTCTGATGAAAACTTCGCAGTTTGCGCTGTTGATTGGCCTGCTTCTCGGGGCAGTGCTCGCGTTTGGAACCTTCGGGCAATTCCTGTTGGTGCTGTTATTCAGTGTCATAGGTTTTGTTGTCGGACTTATCGCGGAAGGGCGCATCGAGATTCGCGGAGCCAATAGCCTGTGGAAGGGGTAGCCGATGGTCCCCATGAGTGCGCAAACAGTTCCGGGCAACCGTTTTGGGTTGGCGGTGGGTGAGCGGCAGCTACCACCGTTGGATGACCGCGGCCATACCAATGTTGAGGCGAAAGTAATTTCTAAAATTGCTCAGCAGGCGGCGTATGAGGTTCCGGGTATCGGATCCGGGGCCGGCGGATTTCTCGGGCTTGGTACGCATCGTGAGTTCGATTCCTCACCTGATGTGGATGTTGAGTTGTATGGGAATACCGTTGTTGTCCGAATGGACATTGGTATTGGTTTTCCCACAAATCTGGGGGAGGCGTTGCAGCGTGTGCGAACGCATGTAGCAAAGCGCGTTCAGGAGCTGACAGGGTTTGAAGTCGGGCACGTCGATGTGAAGGTGTCTTGGCTTCACACTTCGGTGGCAAAACGGCGGGAGGTGCTGTGATGAGTACTCCAGATTCGCTGATGCTGCGGCCATCTCGGGTTATTCCTGCGGTTTTACTAGCGCTGCTTGCGCTTGTGATCGGTGGTATTGGCGTTTGGATTTTTGGCGCACGTTTGATCGACGGGGTGTGGCCTGCGGAAGTGTCAACTTTGATTGATCGTGTTGCCAACGCGCGTTTCGACGACCCGGGCGTTACTGTGGTAGCCGTTGTTGTTGCGGTGATAGGCATCGTCCTGCTGCTGTGTGCCTTGATCCCTGGTGATCCGGCTAATCGCGAAGTCCTCAACAGCAATGTTCCAGGGCGAACTGCGATCACACGCAGGGATTTTGCCCGCAGGATACAACGCCAAGTTGAACTCGTGGATGGCGTGAGTAAAGCGGATGTTGCGTATCGAGGCAAGAATCTGCGAGTGATAGTGACCAGCCCGGTCGACGCTATCGAAGCCGTCAAGGAGCGTGCGGTGGAAGTGGTGGACAACAACATTGCGCGGTTGCGGCCAGTCATGCCAGTACGCCCATACATTCGCGTGCAACAAGTTCGCTAGTAATAACGAAAGTAGAGAGGAACTTTCAATGCGTACGATCTCTCGGGGCCGTAATCGTTTTGCCCTAATTATTGGCGGTTTGTTGCTTACGATTGCGGGTATTTGGGTTGCCAGCGCTGCCACATCACTGCATGGGATATGGCCGCAGGGTCGAAACTTCCTACCACAGGGACAGCAAACTGTTTCAGAGGTAGTTGCGTTAAACCAGCCCTGGATTCTTCCCATTGCGCTCGTAATTTCGATACTTTGTGTGGTGTTTGGAGTGGTCTTACTTTGGGGCCAAATTCCAAAATCACCGCCGACAAGCACGTTAAGAATCACCGATGACCAGGGACATCTCCTTGGCTCCATTGAACCAAAGGTGTTCGAGCGGGTACTTCAAGACACGGTGGAGAGTTACCCAGGTGTTCTGAATTCATCTGTACACTTCGGGGGTAGCGCTCGTGCTCCCTGGCTGCAAGCTGAGGTCACTATCGCAGAAGACTCCCAAGTCGAATGGATCGTCGATCATGTGCGGTCAGGGCTTGCTGACGCCGTGTTGGAATCACTCGGTGTGCCGCCCAGACGACTCGACCTTCAAGTGAAATTAGGTTCGGGCAGCGTATCGACGGCCGAGCGGCTTCAGATTGGCTCTCAGGCTACGGCGCGATCTCAACCACGCTAGGAATTCTATGCCTTTGGACGCCGATAAACAGCGACAACTTGTCGTACGATCGCAAGATGGTGATGATGCAGCATTTTGCGAATTAATTAATCACCACCAGGCTCGTTTATTTCGAATCGCTTACATGATTATCCACGATCGCATGGATGCAGAAGATGTAGTTCAAGAGTCGTTGATTACGGCTTGGCGTCGTTTGCATTTGCTCGAAGACCCAAAAGCGTTCTCTGGCTGGGTCTCGCAAATAACTTCGAGATCTGCGATCGATGCCGTGCGCAAGCACACGCGGCGAGCTACCGATAGTGCCGAATCGCAAACACTGGAGGACGCTTCACAGCCAAATCTCGGGTCGTACACATCGTCGAACCGCGCGCATGACCCGGCGAGCAGGGCCGTCGTCAATGCTCAGTTGGAGGCGCTCGCTGAAATACTACAAACTATCGAACCTCGAAATCGGGCGTGTTGGGTACTGTATGAGATCGATGGACAAAGTTACCGAGAAATCGCCAAGATTGTCGGAGCTTCGGAAGCGACTGTTAGGGGGCGCATTGCGCGTGCCCGTTCTACCATCATCGATCGTATGAAGGATTGGAGGTGATTGGAATGGGTAACATCGAAAATGGAAACGATAACGACGCGTCCGGTGCTTATCTCGATTTGCTCAAGGAAATTCATGATTCCTGGTCCGAGCTTGAACAAACTGGCGATGAATCAGTGCAGCTATCCTCACTGGTTATTACGGCCATCCAAGAGGCTGTTCGCGCTGAAGCGCGGCATGGCAAACAAGTACAAATGCCGCCAACCACATTGGGGCCGTATTCAGTCTCGGAATTAACGGTACGAAACCTCATTCGATCATCTGTGGATTCAGTGGAAGGAGCCCTCGCGCTCCACAGCTCGATTATTACCGAAGATTCTGGCGAAGGCTTCTTTGAACTCGGAATGCCTGTGCGAATAATCTGCTACATTTCGGTGCAAGCGAATTGCCCAAACTATCGCGCTATTGCCGAGCAAGTGCGAAGTGCGGTCACCGAATCTTTTGTCGAACAGCTTGGGTTGCGCGACGTCGATATCGATATTCACATTGAGGACCTGCATGAGTGATCAGTTGAACAAATTGACAGCCACCAACATCGTTGAGCTGGTTGCGGCCGTGCCGGGTGTTCGTGGAATTCAATCAAGCGTTGGAACTGCCTTGCGAACGGTTGATATGCGACTGCGCCAAGGCAAGACTTCGACGGCGCGTTTTGGTGTCATCATCAATGAGGGGCGTCACGAGATTGCAGTGGAGGTCGCGCTAGAGAAGGGCACAACCATTCGAAGCGTGGTTGAAAGTATGCAACGTGTGATTCTAGAATACATTTCAGTGAATATGAATGTTTCGGATGGGATAGAAGGCGCCCCTGGGGCGGATCGGCCAGTTGTAAAAGTGCGAGTGATGTCAGTGTATTAAGCTTTGCCGAGTTTTAGTGCTGGTGAAGATTGTTATAAAAGTGTCATGTCACAGATTCCATAAAATCGTTGAAAATAATGGAATCTGTGACACTTTTTTATATTGTGCACTGCTGTTGACCTGCGATCTGTCACAGATTCCATAAAATCCGCGTTTTTTATGGAATATGCGACGAAAAAGGCCCGATTTTGTCACAAATTCCATTAATTTCCCCGAAAAAATGGAATTTGTGACAGATCCCAGGTCGATGATTGTGGGCAATATGTTTTCTAGTATGCTGCGTACTTTCGCAGCTTCCGGGACGTGAAGTTCGTGGAATTGCAGCCGCCACCCAATTAACTTATCGAGTTCAGTGAAAAATCTTCCCGAATGTCTGCCTCCTAGCGGTAGGATTTTTGGTTGTGCACTTTTTATCTGGCTGCACCATCCTCACGCAGAGACTCGAAGCGTCTCTTGCGCGCCGTTCCATCGGCCCGAAACCCTGCCGACCAAAGGAAATTGTGCCCCTTGTAACGGAACCCGTCAGGCGGACGCTGTGTAGATTGGATCCGGGTGTTAGGTCCCGGATATGAAGCGAATGGAGTGCATTAAGGATTTCTTATAAATGAATAGATGCGGGCAGCCTCGAAGCTGCCCTCCGGGGTGTACTCGAAGCTGCCCTCCGGGGTGTAGTTGTCCATTGTGGAAAGGTTGAATGAATGCTTTCAGTGCTCACGTTCGCATTGATAGATTCCGTGAATGCGTTATTGATAGGTGTGATTGTGGGCATTGGTGTCGTGTTGCCAAGGAAGTATGGTCGCACGGCGTCGTTGTTGATTGCTGGGGACTGGCTGGGGGTGTTCCTGGTTTCGGTGTTGTGCATGGTGTTTTTCGACGCCATCGGGGACAAGGTGCATTCGCTTGTTCATTCGCCGTTGTTTGGTTGGATATTGATTATCACCGGGGTATTTGTGTTGGTGATGGCGTTCCGTGGTGGGGAGTCAAATGGGATGGTGGAAAAAATCCTTGAGCCGCTGCGGCAGCCAACGTGGAAAACGGTTATTTTGGGGCTGATTCTGGGGGCGGTCCAGTCCCTGACTTCGGCACCGTTTTATGGTGGATTGCTACTGCTCTCGGCCGGCGGGTTTACGGTGTTTACGCGATATATCACGCTGTTTTTGTATGCCACGTTGGCGTTGAGTCTTCCGGCGGTGTGTGCGATTGCGGTGGGATATATTCGAAAGAAGCCAGAAAGCTCATTGGGCAGGGGATTTGTTTGGGCGCGTGCGAATAGTGAAACGGTGACAAAGTACGCAGGAATTGGCGTGGCTGCGGTGCTCGTGCTTCTTGGCGTTGCTCACCTGTAACGCTATGCAAACACAGACAAACAAAAACCCCGCCTTGAACCGGGCGCGTTCGGAAGGCGGGGCGTCGAGAAGTAAGTTAGGTTGCGGAAAGGGCAGCTGCGCCGAATGAAACGGCGAAATCTTCGCACCATAGGTCGACGGTCGGCCATTCTTCAGGGTTGAAATCGGCGGGGAGTTCATACACCTGGTTGCCTAAGTTTCCCTTGATGGGCGCGACGTCGAGATGCGGGTGCTGGCCAGCGGTGGTCCAGCCTGCGGTGCCTTCAATAACAGGCCCTTTGGAGAGCCACACGCGAACGTCTGGGCCATTGGAAGTTTGCAGATTTTCCAGGGCGAGTTGATGGCTGCCGTCGGGGAGTCGGTAGATGCGTGCGGTGCCTGTTGTGGTGTGCTCGTGGGAGATGAATTCCCCCTGCGACACGATGACCGGACCGCTTGGCGCCGCCGAACTGGAGTTTGATTCCGTTGTGCCGTGGCCAGAATCCGCAGGTGTGGTAACTGCGGCCACGCTCGGGATTGTGTCATTCACCTCCGTATTCACAAACAACAGCCATGGTTTGAACACCACGAGTGCAATTCCAACAACAATGACGGCGGCGACGGTAGCTCCGGTGATTATTCGCCGTTTTGTGGTCATCTCAAGCCTTTCGGGTTACGAGTACAATGCGAATGCGCTTTCGCGCGTTTGAGTGTGGGTCCGTGAGTTCTAACGCCGCACCGGCGCAAAATAATCCAAGGGCGCAGGTTTCGGCGCTGCTTTTCGCGCCTTCCGCGCCGCCGCCGGGTCACACCGCCGGGTCGTATAGTGGGGCACCATGACGGAACGAGTTTCTTTGGGGCTCAAGCCGCGGGCAACGTTGACGCCGATGCTGGGACGGGACCCGCGCGAACAACACCGGGTTGCGACGCCGCTCGAGCTGCTGTTCGACCTTGTGTTTGTGGTTGCGTTTAGCACAGCAGGGGCACAATTTGCCGATTTTGCTGCTGACGGGGGAACCAACATAACAATCGGTTTGGTTGGTTTCGCTCTGTGCGTGTTTGGCACTGTCTGGGCATGGGTGCACTTCACGTGGTTTGCTAGTTCATTCGACACCGATGACTGGTTATATCGCCTTGCCATGTTTTCGGCGATGGCCGGCGTGATTATCTTTGCGCTTGGTATTCCCGATGTGTTTACTTCCCTAGGCCAAGGGCAGCTAGATTATCGGCAGGTCGTGCTCGGTTATGTTGTGATGCGTGTTGCGTTGTTGAGTCAGTGGCTACGGGTGTTGCGTCATAGTCAGCAGCACCGGAACACTGCGCTCGCACAAATCGTACTTATTGGAACGGCACAATGCGGTTGGATCTTATTTGCGTTGTTGCACTTGGCACTGGTCCCGGCGTTGCTGGCCGTTGTAACGCTCATTGCGTATGAGGTCATTGGAGCCCGGCTTATCGCTGTTCGGATCGCCGCAGCGATTTGGCACCCGCACCACTTGGCGGAACGTTATAGTCTCCTTGCGATTATTACCCTGGGTGAAGGTGTTGTCGGCACGGTGGCCGTGATCGGAGCGGCAATTGAACATGGCGGCTGGACGGTGGACACCATCCTGTTGGTGATGGTTGGATTGGGACTTACCTGCACCATGTGGTGGTCGTATTTTTACACCGACTACGGCGCCCTTCTGGAACGCCACCCGAACGCGTTGCCCTCATTTGTGTACCTGCACATTGTGCTGTACGGGGCGATTGCTGCCGTGGGTGCCGGACTCCATATTGTTTCATCCTCCATCGAGGGCGAAGCGAGGATATCCGCGCTCGGGGTGCTTTCATCCGTGGCGGTACCGGTTGGTGTGTATATTGTCCTGCTCTTTCTTATCACCAGCGTTGTTACCCAGCGTTTTATTGCAAGTTTGTGGTTGTGGCCGCTGATGACCCTTTGCGTCCTGGCGGTAGCGGCGATCGCATGCGCGCTTGGGCTTCCGGTGGGTTGGGCGTTGCTGATTGTGAGTGTTGCCCCGATGTGCTGTGTATTTGGCGCAGATCTTGCCGCACGTCGGATCCACAGCGACGAAGAGTAGCGCCGCTTGCGGTTGCTGTTGGCTGCGTTTCGACGACCGCGTTACACCAGCATCGTTGAAAGAACAACGTTCAGTGTGACTATACGGGTGCGATATTGTTCACTAACTTGTGTCGCGCAATGTGTGTAGATCCGGAAACAAGTGTGCCCTAAATAGTTGCTTAAGGTGGCTAAATGTCCGATCGGGCATAAAATTCACGGGTTGAACCGCATAAAATTCAAAAATAACCGGACATCTATACTGGTTTTCTGTCTGCATACGTCAATTTTTTCCCCTAAATTTGGATATATGAGTCCACGAAAGATTGGCGTTACTGAAGTCGCCTTACGCGATGCGCACCAGAGCCTCATGGCCACCCGTATGGCCCTCGAAGATATGGTCGGAATCTGTGAAGAAATCGATCAGGCTGGCTATTGGAGCGTTGAATGCTGGGGCGGAGCAACCTTCGATTCCTGTATTCGATTCCTCAATGAAGATCCGTGGGAGCGGTTGCGGACATTCCGTAAACTGATGCCCAATAGCCGTTTGCAGATGCTGCTGCGTGGTCAGAATCTGCTTGGTTATCGCCACTACGAAGATATGGTGGTTGATAAATTTGTCGAAAAATCAGCCGAAAACGGCATGGATGTGTTCCGCGTCTTTGATGCGTTGAATGATCCCCGCAACCTGGAGCACGCCATGCAGGCGGTGACCAAGGTGGGCAAGCATGCCCAGGGCACCATCTGCTACACAATCTCGCCGCTGCACACGGTGGAAGGATACATTCAACAGGCTGGCCGTCTGCTTGATATGGGTGCGGATTCCATTGCGCTGAAAGATATGGCGGCGCTGCTGAAGCCGCAGCCAGCGTACGACATTGTGCGAGGTATTAAAGAAACCTACGGTGAAGATACGCAGATTAATGTGCACTGCCACTCCACCACCGGAGTGACATTGGTGACGTTAATGAAGGCCATCGAAGCTGGTGCTGATGTTGTTGATTCGGCTATTTCTTCGATGTCGCTTGGCCCAGGGCATAATCCCACTGAGTCGCTGGTGGAGATGCTGGAAGGCACCGGCTATGAGACCGGTCTTAACATGGATTTGTTGATTAAAATCCGCGATCATTTCAAGGAAATCCGGCCGAAGTACGCCGAGTTTGAATCAAAAACTCTTGTGGATACTGACATTTTCCTTTCCCAGATCCCAGGCGGAATGCTCTCGAACATGGAATCACAGCTGCGTGCACAGGGTGCAGGTGATCGCATCGATGAGGTGATGCGCGAGGTGCCGATCGTCCGTAAAGATGCAGGCTATCCGCCGTTGGTCACGCCGTCGTCACAAATTGTGGGTACCCAGGCGGTGTTCAATGTGCTGATGGGGCGTTATAAAGTCATGACGGCCGAGTTCGCTGACCTGATGCTTGGCTATTACGGTGAGTGCATCGGTGAGCGCAACCCAGAACTCATCAAACAAGCAGAGCAACAAACGAAGAAAGAGTCGATTACGTGTCGGCCCGCTGATTTGCTTGCGCCGGAGTGGGATAAGCTCCGCGCTGAGGCGACGGACCTCGAAGGTTTTGATGGTTCCGATGAGGACGTTCTCACGGTGGCATTGTTCCCAGGTGTTGCTCCGGGATTCCTCAAGACCCGGTCTGAGGGGCCGAAGAACGTGGGCAAGACCGCCGAGCAATTAGAGAAAGAAAAGGCCGCTGCTTCTGGTGCCGCCAATGCAGTGCGCGAACCTATTAGTTACAAGGTCACTGTGGGTGGCCGTACCCAGACCGTCAAGGTCGAACCGGCCTAAGGAGACTGAATCACATGGCACATGAAGCTAGTATGCAAGAGCGGCTGGATGCGTTAGCAAAGGCACGCGCTGTGGTTGCAGCTGGCGGCGGTGAAGAGAAGCTTGCCAAGCAACATGAGCGCGGCAAGCTGACGGCCCGTGAGCGTATCGCCGCGTTGGTGGACGAAGGTACGTTCCAAGAAACGGGCATGTTTGCGAAGCACCGCACCACGCATTTCGGCATGGACACTGCTGAGGCTCCGGCTGACGGCGTGGTCACTGGTTCCGGCGCTGTTTTTGGACGCCCCGTCCACATCGCTTCTCAGGACTTCACCGTAATGGGTGGTTCCGCTGGCGAAACACAATCGAATAAGGTTGCCGCAATGATGGAGGCGTCTGCTACCACCGGCACCCCGTTCGTATTTATCAACGATTCCGGTGGAGCCCGTGTTCAAGAGGGCATTGATTCCCTCTCCGGCTACGGCAAAGTGTTCTATCAGAATGTATTGCTGTCCGGTTTGGTTCCGCAGATTTCCATTATCGCTGGCCCGTGTGCCGGTGGTGCGGCGTACTCTCCGGCGTTGACGGACTTTATTATTCAGACCCGCCAAGCGCAGATGTTTATCACTGGTCCGGGCGTTATTAAGTCTGTTACCGGTGAGGATGTGACCTCGGAGGCGCTCGGTGGGGCCGATGCACATATGGTCAAAGCGGGCAATATTCACTTCGTTGCGGAAGATGACGAGCAGGCCATTCTGATCGCACAAAAGCTCCTCAGCTTCTTACCGCAAAACAACACCGAGGAACCACCGGTTGTGGATCCCGACTATATTGTCGAACCCGACGAATCTTTGCGGGATATTGTTCCCGTTGATGGCAAGAAGGGTTACGACGTCCGGGACGTCATTGCGCGCATCGTAGACCGCGGTGATTTCCTCGAAGTGCAGGCAGGTTACGCCCAGAATCTTGTTGTTGGTTTTGGTCGCATTGTTGGTCGCACAGTTGGTCTGATCGCAAACCAGCCGAGCGTGATGTCCGGCGTCCTTGACATTAATTCCTCGGACAAAGGCAGCCAGTTCATTCGTTTCTGCAACGCTTTCAATATCCCGTTGGTCACACTGGTGGACGTACCTGGCTTTATGCCGGGTGTTGCCCAAGAACATGGCGGCATTATCCGCCACGGTGCCAAGATGCTGTACGCCTACTCGTCCGCTTCGGTGCAGAAGATCACGGTGGTCCTCCGCAAGTCCTACGGCGGCGCCTATCTGGCAATGTGTTCGAAGGATCTGGGTGCCGACAGGGTATTCGCATGGCCAACTGCCGAAATCGCCGTGATGGGTGCCGATGGTGCCGTGAACGTGGTGTTCCGCCGCGAAATCGAGGCAGCAGAAGACAAGGAAGCCAAGCGTGCAGAGCTGATTCAGCTCTACAAAGACACCTTCTCCACACCATTTATGGCTGCGTCCCGTGGCCTTGTCGATGACATCATTGACCCCGCCGACACCCGCCGCGAAATCGCCATGGCCCTCGAATTGCTGACCAACAAGCGTGTCACCCGCCCAGCCAAGAAGCACGGCTTAGGACCGGTGTAACCAATGGAAAATGCCGAACTCCTCAAACTCGTTCAGCAATTGCAAACACGTTTGGATTCCGTGGAATCCGAACTTGCAGAACTGAAACGACGTTCCGATCAAGAAATCCCCGAAGACGTCCTCATGGCCATCTCCGCAGCAGTGTCCGCGTACATGGGCAACAAGGGCCGCGTGCGTGCGGTGCGCTTTAGCCGCCACCGCACTTGGGCAGCTCAGGGTCGTCAAGCAGTCCAGTCCCGTTCCCGCAACCTGTAAGGAGAAGTCATGAAACTCAAAGTGACTGTGAACGGCATCGCTTACAGCGTTGACGTTGAGGTCGAAGAAGAACACCGCCAACTTGGTTCCATTATCTTCGGTGGCAATTCGAATATTTCAGAACCAGCTACCGCGAGTGTGCAGGGCGTTTCCGCCAACGCTGTGGTTGCGCCGCTGGCTGGTTCTGTGTTCAAGATCCTGGTCGACGAAGGCCAAGAGATCGAAGCCGGCCAAGTATTGTTGATCCTGGAAGCAATGAAGATGGAAACCGAGATCACTGCGCCCTCAGCGGGCACTGTCAGCGTCATCCACGTTGATGTTGGCGATGCCGTCCAAGGCGGCCAAGCCCTCGTGGAAATCAACTAGCCGCTTTCTTCCTGGCGTCCCTCCTTCCCTTGTTGAAGGCGGGGCGCTTTGCCGTTTTCCGAGGTGGATATCGGCCGT
>JAUMZC010000054.1 GCA_030528295.1 Corynebacterium sp. | reverse complement strand
GCGGTCCGGCAAGAATCCGCAGTGCAGCCGCAGTATCCAATGGATTGACCAGCATAGAGGCAAAGGCGATCATGTCTGCAACCTCAGGTATTTCCAGCAAACCTGAAAGGCTCACCACCTCCACCGGAATACCCCGCTCCTGCAATTGCGCAGCAATCGCCGCACTGTGCCGGTTTTTGCGCACCAATACCGCGCCCGTAAACGTCTTCCCTTGGGCTTTTCGCGCGTGATATTCCTTGGCTAATTGGTCCGCCACCCACGCCTGCTCATTGTGGTAGGTATCAAACCAACCGAGATGCACTTCACCGGCGGTCGCCCCCGGCCGCGGCGCAAGCGGCTGCACCGTCCTGTTTGGCGCGTTTGCGGGCCCGAGCACTGTCGACGCCACGACATTGGCCAAATCCAACACCTCAGGGGGGTTGCGCCAACTAGTTGTTAATTCCATTTTCGGAGCTGGTTGGCACGTCCCATCAGGACCAACCATCTGGAAATCCTCCACAAACCGCGCCAAGTTTGCAGCCGTTGCGCCACGCCAACCATAAATGGATTGCATTGGGTCACCCACGGCAGTGACAGTCAGGCCAGCATCAATATCGTCCGGGGTTTCACCGCCGAATAGGCTGCGTAACAGTTCCCGCTGTGCATGGCTGGTGTCTTGGTACTCATCCAACATCACCACCCGGAACCGGCGACGCAACGTTTCCCGGACCCGCGGACAGTCCCGCGCCAGCCGCGCCGCCATTGACATTTGCTCCCCAAACGTCACTACATTTCGGCTGGCAAGTTCCTCCTTGAGTGCACGCACCAATGGCAGAAATTCCATACGAAGCTGCTGTTTATCGCAGATCTTTTGGGTCTTTTGCGAAAGCGCATCACGCTGCCGCGGCGCCTTAGGCAACTCTTGGAACAGCCGAAGGAGCGGTTCTGTTTCCTCCAGGATGTCTTCCAAGGTCACCATGTGGTTATCGATGCTGCCAGTAAGATTGAGCAACGTATCCGTGACCGATGCGGGACTCGACGTCGCGTTTAATGTGCCGCCATAATCCCGCACCAGGTCCCACGCTATTTGGAACAGTTCAGTTTGGGTGATCACCCTTGCCGAAGGTTCAACCGGCAGCAATAATCCAAACTCGCCAACGACCTTTCCCGCAAACGAGTCATAGGTAGCGACACTTGGCGTAATCGCCTGTAAATTCGCAGCCAACGTACCAGTTGGGTCGATATCGCTTAAATGCTCGATTCCGGCAAGGACGCCAAGGCGACCACGAATACGTTGTGAAAGCTGCTGTGCGGCCTTGCGGGTAAAGGTCAATCCGAGGACCTCTTCAGGAGTGGCAAAACCATTGGCCACCAACCACACCACGCGCGCCGCCATGGTCTCAGTTTTTCCAGCACCAGCTCCGGCGACGACCAGCATAGGCCCAGGGTCAGCGCCAATTACCGCAGCCTGCTGATCGGTTGGTGGAAACTTTTGCCCGAGGGCCTTGGAAAGCTCAATTGGGGAAATACGGTTAGACATGGGTGGTCATTCGTCCTTCAGGTTGCACAGGGCAGATCGAACGTAAGTTGCAGTGGGTGCAGGTGTCATTGATTCGAGCGGCAAGCGCTGGCCCGCGGATATGCATGGCAAGCTCTGGAAGTCGTTCTGCCAGCGCATTCAGCTCCTCCTCGCCGAGCGGCGCTTGCGTCCGCGTTGGAACATTTTTTTGTTCGGGCGCGGGAAACACAAGGACACCGCCGCCAACCGGCGCGGGCACTTCCCCATCACGCGCACCTCGTACACGATATTGACGCATATCAACGACGCCGCGGGACAACCCCAGCTGGTACGCAGCTAACTGTGCATGCTCACCCATGTTCTTTTCCGCTGGCATTGTCTTGCCGGTTTTGAGGTCTACTACCACCAACGATTCACCATCGCGTTCGAGCCTGTCCATGCGTCCACGGATGCGCACCTCTTGACCATCTTCGGTGGCACCAACCGGCACATCAAGAGGCATTTCCACGCCGACTTCGGTAAATACTGAACGGCTCGTTTTCAACCAGAGATTCGTGCGCTGAAGTAACCGTCGCCATTCATCCATGGTGGATTGCAATTTCCACGATGGCTCCTGCAGTAATTGTTCGTATGCCTGTGTGACAATCTCCTCCGCTTCCTCAGCTGACACGCCACGCGCCACCGCTTCCGCAAACGCATGAACGAGCGTTCCGCGAAGCATATGAATTGGGGTATCTTCCTCAGTTTCCAAATTGCCGAGTACTGCTTTCAGCGGGCATTGTTCGATCGCTTCTATGCGCGAAGGAGAAAGACGAATTGGCCCCTCAGCGCGCATCGTTTGTTCCGACGCAGGGCGCGCACCCCACCACTCCTCTGGCCGCGCACCGTAAAAACCAGCATCGGCTAAACGTGCTAATTGGCTAGCAGCTTGTTGACGCCGCGCACTAGGCTGCTGTGGATCGCACACAACGCGCCTCAGTTCGGCAATCAACGAAGACTCTGAGAGTAAGCCCAGCCGTTGTGAATCAGAATCTTGGCCGGAAAGATATTCGATTGGCACACCACAGGTTTCGAGGAAGCGTGAAGGTTCTAGCACTTCATGGGAGTCTGGACTCTCCACCGCACTCACGACCAATTGTTTGGTTGCCCGTGAACATGCAAGGTAAAACAGGCGCTGTTCCTCACGCAAGCGATCTACCGCTTTACTCACCGGGTGATTCGGATCAATCTGCTCATCGAGTAAATCAACAAGTTCTTCTTCACCGAACAATGTGCCGATCTCGCCCAGCGACGGCCAGACACCTTCCTGTACACCCGCAACACACACCGTATGCCAATGCTGACCACCAGTAGCATGAGCGGTCACAAGATTGATGGCATCTGAATCGCCACCACGCCGACTGCGAACACTACCCGGCAATTGTTGTTCCTGGATATGTTGCAGAAAATCCTCCGTAGAACGTTGAGGGAACTGCTCCACATAGTCGGATGCGACGTCGAAAAGCGTCATGATCGCGTCAAGGTCACGGTCAGCCTGCGAACCACCCGGGCCCCCGCGCAAACTCCGCGCCATGAGCCGGTCCGCAAGCCCCGAAGCCTCCCATAACGCCCATAACACCTGGTCAACAGCTTCAGTACGAACCGCAAACCCGGCGGCCAACACCGAACGCAGCCGCTCAACTACCCCCAACTCACGCTCCGAAAGATGCGCCAACAACTCGGATTCTTGGACGCGCGGCGACACCGCATCTGCCAACACATCCAATGCCCTCCGAGCACCGCCAGCTGCTAATTCTGCCTGTCGCAAACCGCGCAACAGCCTGCGCAACGTCACAGGATCCGCACCGCCAACCGGCCCCAGGGCGAGCTCTTCCAATTCATCGTGCGATAATTCGCGTTGCAGCGCCTGCATTGCTAACAGCAACGCTGTAACAATCCGCTGTTCTGACAGCACGAGGTCTGTAGGGTCCATATGCACTGGCACACCGGCTGCTAATAGACCGCGCCGCACAGTAGCCAATTGGCCGCTTGAGCGAACAACCACCGCCATATCGCGCCACGCGACCTGCTCCAATAAATGCGCACGGCGAAGTACATCAGCAATCAGCGAAATCTGGCCACTGGGATGCTCCGCAACAATCACCCTGGTGTTTGGTTGGGTTGCTGGGGCGGGCAATTCCAGTTCATGGTCCACAGGGGTATTCAGCAAGAAATCGGGCCGGGCACCGCGAGAGTACAGCACCGATTGTTCCGCATCACCCGCGACCACCACGAGGCGAGCAGATGCCATGACCTTGGTAAGAAACTGAGCTGTGCGCGGATCGAAATGCTGCGCATCGTCCACAATCACCGTATGAAGGCGGCTGCCTAATCTGGCGAGCACATCAGGGTGACATTCAAGTACGTCGAGTGCGGTTGGCACAAGCTCCGAAGCGCTCAAGCCTTTGATACCCGAAGCTTCAGCCGTGCGCTTGTATTCGCGCAGAAATTCCCCCGCAGCAGCCCACAATGGACGCTCGTATTGCTGGCCCAACGCCACCAAATCCTCTGGTCCAAGCCCCCGCTCCAATGCCCGGACGAGGAAATCCCGCAACCCGCGGGCGAAACCAACGAAGCCAAGAGCCGCCCGCTGCTCCGGCGGCCACATCACGCCTCCTTGCTCCTGTTGCGCCAACAATAACGCTCGAATCATCCCGTCCTGATCGGCCCCCGAAACGAGCCGGGGCGGCTGCGATGATGAGGCAGCTTGCTGGATCACGGAAAACGCCAACGATTGCACCGAGCGCACAATCGAATGATCTGAAACAAAATCCTGAGCAGCTACTTTGTTCACGAGCCTTTTGCGCAGCCGAGTTGCCGTCTGATTCGAATGCGTAAGCACGACAATCCCCCTCGGATCCTGGCCCTGGCGCAAACATTCAACCACTGCATCCACAACCACACTGCTTACCCCTGAGCCCGCAGGACCAGTAACGCGCCATCTGCCACCTGCCTGAACAATCCGCACAGCATCCTCGCATGGCATGCCCGCCTCCTGGTGTTGTGGCGACACCAGACGAATCTCCGGGAACGGAGCATCCTGGAAACGGCGAGCAGGCTCAAAATCACTCATGCACACTAGTGTGTCAGAACCACCGAACACACTCCCCCACATACCCGCATGATTGAGCGGAAACACTGCGAGTGCTCAAACTGAATGAGGTTTTAAAAACCTTGAACGAGGTAGTGCACGAGTTTTTCCATATGCTCCCGGGTTTTCATTTTTGCACTGGGATGCAAGGTGTGAACGAATAGGCGGTACAGCGTCGCCCGAAGCACAAGCTGTGGAATCTCCGGAATGTGGGCAAACCGTCGAATAATCCCAAAATCCACAGCACCGGCGATCATGCCGTCAACCATTACCTGTACAGCGGTGTATCCGTGCGGCCGAGACACTGGCACGATATCAGTGACCACCGGCATATTCGAACCCGTATACAGCGTTGTAGCGAGCATATCCGCATGCCCTACCTGCCGCGGAGAATGCAATTCGGTGAGGTGAGGAGTAATTTCTGCCGCAAGATGCAACGCTGCGAGCTGCTCTTCCTTTGGCTGCGCAGTGGTATCGAGCCCGGACTCCAATACATTCGCAGGGTTTTTCGACCAAGCAGCGCGATCAGCCACCGCAAACAAATCATTGTTCGACCACGGCGCACGAACCGTTGACACCGCACAATCAGGGACCGCAACCTCTGCCAGGGCGTCGGCAAGCCGCAGCGCCGCGCACACAGTTTCGTCGACGCGTTGCGCAACCTTGCCCTCGACGTATGCTGAGGCTCGCCAACCGCTTACGACGAGGCGACCGTCAGTGGCACGAACCGGACGAACGGTACGCACCCCCTCAGGGTGAATGGTTTCCCGAACTTTCGCGGACCACGAGGCTTGAACAGGATCGACGACACGGGACAGCACCGTTTGCTGAATGCGGACACCATAATCCCATTCCTGGCCTAATACTTCCGCCGGACCGCTGCCCACATGGAACGCGCCGCGTACTCGATCGGGGATTAGATTCATGGCGGACATTTTAATCACGCATCCACCAGGCTGTAATTCCCCCATCCAAGGAGGTTACGTCAACAAAACCCGCTTCTTCCAGCAACACTGCCGCTACCCGGGAGCGCGCACCTGCCGCACAATACACCGCGATAGGGCGCTTCCTATCCAATTGTGCAACACTGGAAAAATCGTGGTTACGCAGCGCGGACAAAGGGGCGAACACTGGTTCGCCCAGGACCCCACCACGCCATTCATGAGGCTCCCGAACATCCACCAATGTAATGCCTGAATCCACCAAGTCAGCCCACTGATCAACGCTCACGGCGCGTACCCCTACGGGGGGTTCTGCTGTGCACGCATCGCGTTTTGCTTCGCTATGGCGCAGCGCCTTACTTTCTGGAGTTTGAGCAAACTTCAATGTCTTAAACTCGGCTCGCGAACCGTCCCATACCCCGAGCCTGCCAACCAGCGGATCACCTGCACCAGTAAGCAGCTTGATCGTTTCCGTAGCCATCATGGTTCCGATCACTCCAGGTAATACGCCAAATACACCAGCCTCCGAGCAATTCTGCGCATGTTCAGGCGGTTCTGGATAAATATCGCGCAGGGTGTAGCCATTGGTAAACACAGAAAGCTGACCCTCAAAGCGGTAAATTGACCCCCAAACCACCGGAATTTCAAGGTCAGCGCAATGATCCGAAACTAAATAGCGGGTGGCGAAATTATCCGAGCCATCAACGACCACATCGAACTGAGGCAGAATTTCGGGGGCGGTCGCGGCGTCAAGAAGCGAATCATATTGGATCACAGAAATATCTGGATTAAAGCGAGCTACCCAATCCGCGGCCGACTCAACTTTACTCACCCCAATACTGCTGAGCGTGTGCACAACCTGCCGCTGCAGGTTCGACTCCTCAACCACATCGCCGTCGATAATCCCCAACGTGCCAACCCCCGCGGCGGCCAAATACTGAATCACCGGCGAGCCCAACCCCCCCGCACCCACGCACAACACCCGAGCCTGCAGGAGTGCGCGCTGCCCCTCTAAACCAATGCCCGGCAACGTTACATGCCGGGCGTATCGTTGTGTATTTACCTCAATTCCATTACCCGGCGTGGGGGAAAGGCCACGGGTTTGTTGAGCAGGTTGCGTTGTCATCCGGGTAGACCTCCTCAGGGTTAATCCCGTGCAATTCGGAATTATTCACACTCAACGTCTGCTGCATCATAATTGGCGCCAGTTCGCCATCCTTCGCGCACGGTTGGTGCGACGCAAAACCAATCCCATGTCCAACCTCATGATTCACCATATATTGCCGATACGAACCCAAATCCCCTTCAAAAGGAATTGCGCCACGCACCCAACGGGACTCATTGAGAATCACACGATTGTCTGCGGAAGTGAAGCAACTCGTCTCCATCTTAATATCAAAACCACAATGAGTGTGGGTTGTCTCTGCGGAGGCAAGTTGGATTCTTAAATCAGGTTCCTCCTCCGGCCCAACATGCCGGAACCCAAACTTTGGATCTCCAATCCAGCCTTTCGGATTGGCCAATGTTGCATCAATCAACGCCGCGAAACTGTCGTCCCCTCCATACGAACTGGTGTCAATGCCATCTTCAATTTCAACAACATACGTGTAGGTTTTTTCCAAACCTTCACCCATTTGCTCGCCCGGAGCACCAACCATACGGAACGTGCCAAGCCCTGATTGTGCATATGGTGCGCCGGCAGGCAGGTCACCGGTAGCAAGCTGAGGCTTCTGAGTTTTTCCAGGATCTGGGCCCTCACCGCGGCTTTCCACCGCCGAAGTGACCACGGAAGTAGCCGCAGTTTTATCAGCAGTAGGTGACGTTTTGCCATCAGTGTTGGCACCCCATAGAACGTCCACAAACACCCAAATTGTAATCACAAATAAGACTGGAATTGCATATGCACGCCACCCGAATTCACGGGCAAAACGCACGAGTATTGGTTCCGCATCTGGGCGGCGCTGCCTAGAAATGGTCTACTCCCTACAACGTTGAACGAGCCTGCAAAATTTACGAACACTACACTTTTCAGAAACCATCACTGTGGTGAACATCCGAGGCGTGAAGTGGGGTGAAGTGGACAATGATTAATGCGCTAGCCGGGCGCTACAACAGGCGGGACTTATACGAACCCCGCCCTCGACCAAGCCGCCCGGCCTATAACGGTGGCTAGCCTGCGAAGCCTACTTGCTGCGCTGTGGTGGTTCCTACCTCCACATACACAATGCGACTATTGCGTACCACATATTGGCGGCCCTTTTTATCAACGAGTTGGAGGACCCCAGCATCATCTGCGAAGGCAGTTTTCACCAGTTTGAGAACTTCATCTTGAGTTTGGTCCGATGCAACAACGAGCTCGCGTGCGCTATCGCTGAAACCAATTTTAATGTCCATTTACTCCACTCTTTCTTGAAAGTGCCCATAGTTGTATGAAAGCTAGTTCAAAACTAGGCATCACACCGTAGTATGTAAACCTCATTGTGAGCTGTTCTGGCTTTCATGCTTTGTCTATGCAGTACTCATGCTATGTGCTTTTGATGGGTTTGCCGTGCACTGACGCGCCCTGAATCTAGGGCCCTGCACCATCATAGACACCAGACAACTAGTATCAATGACGTGTCTGCTCTAGTTCACGGTACCTCAGGTTCAGTTGGCCCCACGTTCGCGGAGCTTGGTGTGGCTGTCGAAATTACGGACGCTCTTGCGGCCGCTGGCATTTCTCATACCTTTGCCATCCAGGAGCTGACGTTGCCAGTTGCGCTGGATGGAGCCGATATTATCGGCCAGGCGCGAACGGGCATGGGCAAGACCCTCGGCTTCGGAGTCCCACTCCTCGATCGTGTATTCGACGCCGCCGATGTTGAGGAAATCGATGGCACACCACGCGCGCTAGTGGTGGTTCCCACCCGCGAACTAGCACTTCAGGTTGGGGCTGATTTGGAGCTCGCCGCCAAACAACTTCCCCTGAAAATCCTTACCATTTATGGGGGCAGACCTTACGAGGAGCAAATTACAGCCCTTCAACAAGGCGCAGATGTGATTGTTGGCACACCCGGCCGTCTCATTGACTTATATCAGCGAGGAGACCTCACCCTCGATCGCGTAGCGATCTTAGTATTGGACGAAGCTGATGAGATGCTAGATCTGGGATTTTTGCCCGATATAGAAAAACTTTTGAGCGCGTTAACGCATCAACATCAAACGATGCTGTTCTCTGCCACGATGCCAGGGCCGATTATCACCCTGGCCCGAAGTTTTATGCATAAGCCAATGCATATTCGTGCTGAAGAACCGGACGCTGGCCAGACGCATGCAACAACGCGCCAGGTTGTGTTTCAAGCGCACCGCATGGATAAAACTGCAATCACGGCGCGGGTGCTGCAAGCCCAGGATCGTGGCCGGACAATTATTTTTACTCGCACCAAGCGCACTGCGGCTCAAGTTGCCCAAGAGCTGGCGGAATGTGGTTTCGCCGTGGGCGCGGTGCACGGCGATATGGGCCAGGTTGCCCGCGAAAAGTCTTTGGCGGCGTTCCGGAAAGGAACGATTGAGATTTTAGTGGCCACCGATGTTGCCGCACGTGGCATTGACGTTACGGACGTCACGCACGTGATTAATTACCAAACACCCGACGACGCAATGACGTATGTGCACCGTATTGGCCGCACTGGGCGCGCGGGTAACACCGGCACTGCTGTGACGTTGGTGGGGTTTGATGAGCTGCAGAAATGGCAGTCCATCGACGGTGAGTTGGGGTTGGAGCAGCCTGACCCGCCGCAGTGGTTTTCCACCTCTCCTGAGCTTTTCGACGCCCTGACCATCCCGCCCTCTGCGGAAGGCAATGTGGGTCCTCCACGCAAGGTCTTTGGCGGCGCTGAGACCGCTAAAGTAGCTCGCCGTGGGCGTTCCAGCCGCTCTACTAATTCCCGCAAGGCTTCGTCTCGGAGGCGCCGATGAACCGCAATATCCTGGCCGCTACTGCCATAACTACTTGTACCCTCCTTGGCATTGGAACGGTGTGGTACAACGCTCCCGCACGGCAGTCCACTCTTGTTTCAGCGGATCAGGAATTTGTGCCAGGGCCACTGCTGAACACACCACCCACCAGTCTGAAGGAGGCGTGGCAGCATACTGACTCGTGGGGCGGGGTTCGCCCCGTCATGATCGACGGCGTGGTGGCTACCGCAGAAGGCGGCACAGTCACCGGGCGTGATCCCGCAACCGGCGAAGCGATCTGGACCTATACCCGCGATCTGGAAGTGTGTTCACTCGCCGCATCATTCCATTCCATCGTGGCCACCTACCGAAATTCCGCTGGCTGTGGTGATGTGACGGCGATTTCTGCTACCAGCGGTAAGTATCATGCAACCCGCAGCGCTGGCGCGCCGTCGCAAGTCTGGCCATTGAGTTCCAATGACGCCGTAGGGACATACAACGACGAGCGCCTCGAATTATGGCGCAGCGACCTTGTGCGCACGGTCGAATACGGCGATAAACCCATCAAAGCCGAACCAAACTTACAACCCCATGAGGATTGCACAATTCAAAGCGCCGGGACGCGTAAAGACCTCGTAGCGGTGGTTGAGACCTGCCCGGAGGAAATGCTGCGGTATCAGGAGCGGGTGCCCAAGGATTCACGAGAACCAAAAATCACCCGCGATATCACGATTCCCGGCACCGGCGCCCAGATCGTGGCCATTGGACAAACCGGAGCCGCAGTGTATGTGGCGAAACCTACCCCTCGGATTCTCTCCTACACCACCGAGCACCCGTTAGTCTTTGAAGTTGCTGAGGCTTCCTTACCCGATTCTCGGGACATGGCCGATTTGCCGCATCATATGACGTGGTTTGATGGACAGCGCCTTTACTTGTTTAAACCTGAGGATCTGAGTATTACTCACACATTTGACCACGCCTTGGGCACCGGCACTGCGGTCGGCGATCGGCTGCTATTCCCGGTGAAAGAGGGCATTGCGGTTGCCAATTGGCGATCAGGTGAAATCGAAAATACGATCCCCGTGGACCGCGGTACATATTCCGGGACTGTCACCGTCGCCCTCGCTGGGGACACCTTGATAGAAAAACGGGGCGACCAGCTCGTCGGGTTACGCTAACCCTGGTAGGTCGCGGTTGCCCACTCAACCGCCGACTTGCTAAACAATTGGCTCAATCCAAAGACCCCAAGCAACAGCACGGGTATAGCCCAGACCCACTGTCCGGCCGAGAAAATGTAATACGCCAGTGGCAGCAGAAAGATATTCCACATCACTACTGGTCCCCGCCCCCAGCGGCGTCCAGACGCCATGCGCCACGCACCAATTCCAATCGCGCCGAATACAATCACCAAAAACACCGGAGTTGCCAGAATCAGATACACTCCCTGCGGATTTTCCGCCCAGATTTTGGGTATATCCTGGTGAAACAGCAAAAATATGGCGAACCCGATACCAATCACAGCTTCGCCAAGGCTCAGCCATCCAGCACGGCGAACAGTTACTGGCGGCAAATGTTGCGATTCAGTCACACCTACTGACTCTACAGTTTCGATCCCTTGGTTCAGCTCCCTGGGCTCATCCTTAATACGGACACCTTTGACCACCCCCCATTGTGTTATACCGAAATTGACGTATCGGCCAACAACATACTCAGCTGACAAAACTTTCTTTTTGCCCTGCTCAACAGTTTTTCATTGCACACATTCAAAGCCTTATTCGATAGCTTTTGCACCAAAGAGACGCCGCCGGTTACTCCCCTCTTGTGTGAGTTCTGTCACTTTTTTAACCTAAACTCTAGCCAAGAAACTTGTAGCGTGCCATTATTTTGCAATAGCCGGAGACGTCATACGATTTCACTTTCGAAATTTGATAGCGTCCTCCTCCCTCAAGATTTACCCCGATCTCGTAAGGAATCTCACATATCCCTTGCGAGTATCACTGATGCAGCGTAATTTTAAGCTGAGAATAACCTGACACGAGAAGGAGAAAAATATGGATTGGCGCCACAAGGCAGTGTGCCGCGATGAAGACCCCGAGCTCTTCTTCCCGGTCGGCAACTCGGGCCCAGCACTCGCACAAATTGCTACCGCTAAGGTTGTGTGCAACCGTTGCCCCGTTACTTCCCAATGCCTCGCTTGGGCTTTGGAATCCGGCCAGGATGCTGGTGTTTGGGGTGGCATGAGCGAAGATGAACGCCGTGCTCTCAAGCGCCGCAAGAACCGTGGTCGCACTCGCACCCGCGCAGCCGTCTAAAAAATTTCATCCCACGCCTTGTTCCGACTACAGTGGTGAGAAGTTTTACACCTACTTTTCAAGGAGATACGCATGAGCAAGCGTGGCCGTAAACGTAAGGACCGCCGCAAGGGCAAGGCAAATCACGGAAAACGACCAAACTCCTAAGACATCTTCCAGGAGTTTAAAAAACCGCCAACCTCCATTTTCGGAGGAAGGCGGTTTTTATTTTTACCTAGCTGTAAGGCTTTAAGTGTTATCTGCGGTGATGCTCGATTCGGATCGCCACCGTGATCCGTTCCCGCAATTGCACCGGCGCATGCACCCCACAGCAACGACGCATCAACGCTCGCACTTCCTGCTCGATGCCGAGTTTTTCGAAGCAAGCTGGGCATTCAAGCACTTTCTCCTTGAGACGTTCTGCTTCTTGAGCATCCATATGCCCATCAAGTAATAAGAAAAGGGCTTCGTATGCGTCTTCACATCCGCAAAAGCACTCGTGGTCTTCTTTCATGATGGTTATGCCTTCCGGTTTGTTTCTGCGAGCCCAATGCCATGCTCTCGTGCTACGTCCTTCAACGCTGAGCGAAGCTGTTTTCTTCCCCGATGAAGTCTGCTCATCACCGTGCCAAGTGGCGTATCCATAATTTCGGCGATTTCCTTGTACGCGAGACCTTCCACATCGGCGTAGTACACCACCATTCGGTAATCTTCCGGCAAATTGTTTAATGCGTCGGTGACCTGTGAGTTTGGCAGTAATTTTAACGCTTCAACTTCGGCGGATTCCAGTCCAGTTGAATGGTGTGAGGAAGTTTGCAGAAGTTGTTGATCGGTGATCCCTTCGGTAGGCAGTTGCGCAGGCTGACGTTGAGCTTTCCGATACGAGTTGATGTACAGGTTCGTCATAATGCGGTACAACCAGGCTTTGAGGTTTGTGCCAGGGGTGAATTTATCGAAGGCTTGATACGCCCGCATATAGGTCTCTTGTACGAGGTCTTCTGCGTCGGCGGGGTTGCGGGTCATGCGCAGGGCACCGCCGTAAAGCTGGTCCAGAAGCGGTAGGGCTTCTGCCTCGAACCGAGCAGACAAGTTTTCCGTCATGGCGTCCCATTTTAGGGTGCGTAGGATGTTTCTATGGTTCGTAGACGTTCCCGCGCGGCATCGACACCGGCACTCCAAGTGCTTGCCGACGCCGCGGTAGTTCACCGCGTGCATAGCTTTACCGCTGGCGACGGGGCATATGGTGAGAATGCTGCCCGTGAACTGGGGCTTTTATTGAAAATTAGTTCCAATCAGGTTTTTAAGACCTTAGTGATTGATCTCACAGCAGGTAGGGGTTCTCAGCGCAGATTAGCAGTCGCAATACTTCCGGTCACATGTTCGCTTAGCCTGAAGAAGGTCGCCACCGCATTCGGAACACCGAAGGCATCAATGGCCGACCCCGCAGATGCCCAACGCTCAACCGGATACATCCCCGGAGGCATTTCTCCGATCGGACAAAAACGCCCCCTCCCCACCGTGATCGATAAAAGCGCACAAATGTTTGAAGAGATCTTTGTGTCCGCCGGTAAACGAGGCCTTGATGTTGGGCTTTCACCCCACGATCTCGCAGTCGTGACCAATGCTTCCTTCGCCGATATTTGCGCTTAACGCCGCACCCCCGCACAGAGACGGAATACCCGCGGCGTCTATACGCGTTTCAGATGGGCGAAGCATCCGCACATAACCTCTATCATGGGGCATGTGAGTGATTTTTCAGCTGTAGCCGCACCGCTTTGGGACGCGCCAACCGTCGCCCGCCCGCTAACGTGGGGGCAACGCATCCCGGGGTCGAAATCAATTACGAACCGCGCACTGATTCTTGCGGCGCTTGCCGACGGCCCCTCCACCCTTGTGGGCACGCTGCGTAGCCGTGACACCGACCTAATGATGGCTGCACTGCAACAACTAGGCGTAACAATAACCGCCGAAGACACCACTCTTACGGTCGAACCAGGACCGCTCCATGGAGGCACGATCGATTGCGGCCTCGCCGGAACCGTCATGCGCTTCGTCCCACCAGTTGCTGTCCTCGCCGACGGTGAAGTTCATGTTGATGGCGACGAACAAGCACGCGTTCGCCCAATGAACACAATATTGAATGCGCTGCGCGATCTCGGCGTTGAAGTCCACGGCGATAGGCTCCCGTTTAGCCTGGTCGGAGGACAAATTACCGGCAATGAAGTGGAGATTGACGCATCCGCATCTTCGCAATTTGTTTCGGGTTTGTTGTTGGCTGGCGCTCGCTATCCCAACGGCCTGACAGTCCGCCATATTGGCGGCAAGATCCCCAGCACACCCCATATTGAAATGACCCTTGACATGCTGCGCGAAGCTGGGGTCACGGTATCGGTCGGTTCGAATACGTGGACAGTGGAGCCTGGGACGATCTCCGGCCGCACCTGGAATATTGAGCCTGATCTTTCAAACGCCACACCGTTTTTGGCCGCAGCAGCGGCAACCGGCGGAACAGTCAGTATTCCGCACTGGCCTTCGAAGACTACTCAGCCTGGGGATTCCATTCGTGAAATCCTCCAAACCATGGGATGCACGGTATCCTTCCACGACGGAACACTCACCGTCACCGGCCCGCAACAACCGCTGCGCGGCGTCACCCTTGACCTATCTGATATCGGTGAACTCACCCCGACGATCGCCGCCCTCGCCGCGCTCGCTGCAACTACTTCAACACTGACTGGCATCGCGCATTTGCGTGGCCATGAAACCGACAGACTTGCCGCCCTAGCTCGGGAAATCCAAAATATTGGCGGCCGTTGTGAGGAGCTTCCAGATGGCCTCCGGATCGAACCGGCAACACTGCACGGCGGCGTGTGGCACAGCTACGCCGACCATAGGATGGCCACCGCGGGCGCAATTATCGGCCTGAAAGTTCCCGGTATCCAAGTTGAAAATATCGCCACAACAGCAAAAACATTGCCCGGTTTTGCGGACATGTGGGAGGCCATGACTCGTGGCTAGGCGTTCCTGGGATGAATCCGATGTCCGCGTCCGTCCAGGAAAAGGATCGCGGCCCCGCACCAAAGACCGTCCTTCGCATAAAGACGCGAAGGTTGGGATGGTTGTGACCAAGGATCGGGGCCGCTGGGGGGTCGTGCTCGATGGGGAAGAGCAGCCAGTTGTGTGTATGCGGGCCAGAGAGCTTGGCCGCACCCCGATCGTTGTCGGGGATCGTGTTGGGGTGGTTGGGGATACTTCCGGAAAACCCGGCACATTAGCCCGCATTGTGCGCCTTGAAGACCGAACAAGCGTACTGCGACGTACAGCGGATGATACGGACCCTTACGAACGCGTTGTGGTGGGCAATGCCGAACAGCTTCTTATCGTCTCCGCGATTGCCGACCCACCACCCCGCTCCGGTTTTGTGGAACGCGCACTCATTGCCGCTTTCGCCGGCGGCGTTCGACCAATTATTTGCCTCACCAAATCGGATCTCGGCGACCCCACCGCCTTTGCCTCAGAGTTCACGGACCTTGATGTTCCAGTGATCGTGTGCGGTATTGCAGACCCACTCGACGAGGTCGAGCAGGTAGTCACAGGCCATATCACCGCATTGATCGGACATTCCGGGGTGGGTAAGTCCACATTGGTGAACCGCCTGGTGCCTGATGCTGAACGGGCCACCGGTGCGGTCTCGGGCGTCGGTAAGGGACGGCATACGTCGACGCAATCAGTGGCGTTGCCGCTCCCGCAGGGTGGGTGGATTATTGATACGCCGGGAATTCGTTCGTTTGGGTTGGCGCACGTGGAACCCGACACAATCATTGGTGTGTTCGATGACCTCGCGGAGGCCGTGGAGGCGTGCGGGCGTGGCTGCAACCACCTGGACGACCCCGGTTGCGGACTCGATCAGCTTGAGGGTGCAAGCGCTCGACGTGCCGCCGCCGTCCGCAGATTGCTCACCGCTCTCAACACCAACGAGGACTGGTTATAACATGGGGTGGTGGGTCGGTAGCGGGCACTCCCGCAGTCACGATAGCTCTGGTCAGGGGCTCAGCGAACGCAAGCTTATCGACGCCCACCACGACCGCCTCACGCCAGAACCACCGATGCTGCCAGCAACGGACCGAAGCGCAATGACGGAAACCCCGCTAAACCGCCTCGCCCTTATCGCCATCCTCGCTGGCGCCGTGACCGGCCTGCTAGTGGCGGGCCTCAACTACGCCATCGTCCTTACCGAACAATTAGTCTATGGCACCGATCATTTGACCACCCTGGACCCCGGCTCCGCAGTCTCCCCCACCCGACTGGCCATCACACTGGTATTCGTCGGTGTACTCAACTCGTGGGCTTGGTACCTGCTAGGCAAATTCGGCCGCCCCATGGTCTCCGTCCCCGGCGCCATGCGCGGCCGCCCAATGCCCACGCTCGAGACTCTCCTCAGCGTGTTTATCCAAGTCACCTCCGTTGCCGCTGGCGCACCTGTTGGTCGCGAGAACGCTCCCCGCCTCGCTGGCGGACTTTCCGCAGCCAGCATCGCCTCTTGGTTCCACCTGGACCTCCATTCCCGACGCATCGTCGTCGCCTCCGCCGCCGGCGCCGGCCTGGCCGCATCCTTCCACTTGCCCCTGGCAGGCGCCCTTTTCACCCTGGAACTCCTGCTCGTAGAAATGTCCACCCGCACCGTGGTCACCGCCATGCTCACCTCAGCGACCGCCGTTGCCACCACCGGACTCTTTATCACCCCTCACCCCATCTACCGCACGATCCCACTTACTGAAGACTTCCACAACGTCATCGCCGCCATTATCGTAGGCTTCCTGGCAGGCATGGCTGGCCACTGGTTCGGCATCGCAGCCCGTGCCGCCGCAGCAGCCCGCCCCCTCGACTGGCGCATCCTCTGGCAAATGCCCCTCGCCTTCGCCGCCGTTGCTCTCTCCGCCTACTTCATCCCCGGCGTCAGCGCCAACGGACGTTGGGCGGCCCACACCATTTTCACCATCGGCCTCCCGCTCGGCACGCTCATTATCCTGGGGATTGCGCGCGTCATGATGGTCCTCGTGTGCTTCCGCGTAGGGACCGTCGGCGGAACCCTCACCCCGGCGTTTTCCCTCGGTGCCATTATCGGCGCCATGATCGGCCTAGCGCTCGACCCTCTTTTCCCACAAGTCCCCCTCGGCGCCTGCGCCCTCATGGGCGCCGCCGCTTTCCTCTCCACCACCATGGCCGCCCCTATGTTCGGCATGATCGCAGCCATCGAATTCACCGACATGCAGGCCCAGGGCTACCTCCCCATGTTCGTCGCCGTGGTCTCCGCCGCCATTGCAGTGCGCATTTGGGGGCTCATCACCAACAAAGAACAACGCGTCCAGCCCTTCACCTCCGCCGCCTGGACTGGGGAAACAGCCTCCACGCGACCGACTGGCGGTTAACGCCACCGCAGGTTAGGTTGCATGGGCGCCGCTTCGGGTTAGGTTGCGCACAACTGCTGACCTGGGCGTTGTCGCCGAAAACACCATGTTGTGGGCAATTGGTGTAAAAAGCGACGCCAAACCCCTTCTGGAGCCAAAATTTTGTCGCCAAATACACCAATTGGGCACAACATGGTGCAAAAAGCGACATTAGGCATGTATTTATCATCAATTCGTTGCCTTGGGCTCCGCTTTTCGACGCCGTGCTGCGTTAAGGCGTCACCGCCAGCTCCAGAAAGCCACGCGTCAAGACGATCTTTGGCAACTATGCGCATCTAATAATTCTGATATCCTAATATTCCAACCCATATTTTTAGGAAACGCCATGAATGCGAAACTAAAACACCTTGCATGGACGGAATGGGCGTCGATAAGCATTTCGGTCTTGGCCATTCTGCTCCCGTTTCTATTACCACTACTTTTGCCGAGCGTATTCCCAGAAGGATTTTTAGCGTACTACCCAATGACCATTCCTCTGGGATGCGTCGCAGGGCTTTTCGCCATCAAAGCACACAATGGTTGGCTTATCGTTTTCGCTTGTGTGGCAGGGTTTTTCCCGCTACTCCTGTTCGTTGTGCCAATGCTTTTCCTCCAATTTCTATATGTGATTACACTCGGCAATTACCCCAATGAAAACTGGGTATAACACAGAAGAAAGGGGCACAATCCAACACAATTAGGTCGTACATTCGCATTTTCAGACGAGCAGCGAGCAGAAGGACCAGCGACATGATCACGAAATTAAAAGAACTCACATGGGCAGCATGGATTTCGTTTGCACTTTCGATTTTTGCTATTGCCTTTCCATTTCTTTTCCCGAACATATATCCACGGGGAATTCTCGACTATTTCGTTATCACAACTCCACTCGGCGTCATAGCCGGTGTCCTCGCAGGTATTGCGCGCAATTGGTGGCTACTCATCCTGGCCATAATCGCAGCGTTTTCACCCATGATCATTATGTGGGCGGCATTCACTATTGTGCGCATTATTTACATCTTCACACTCGGGAATTACCCCAGCGACGACTGGCTATAAACCCAACCACAACGAACCTCAACATTGACACTGAAACTCGCCCGGGCATTACACGATTGCCGCCCACCATCATTGAGGGCTACTCCACTGCTGGCCACATGAGAACCCGAAAATGTTCCCGGCCCTGCAATGGAAATCTCTTCCGAGCATTGTTGTTGCTTGTCGACGTCGCGGGCACGCCGGTGGGGCGGAACGCTGCAGGTGGGTGTGGGGTGAGGCGGTGGGGAGCTAGGACGGCGTTGGTGATACTTCCATATTTGACGTGGCTTAAAGTGCACTAGTTGCGCTAAAACGC
>JAUMZC010000053.1 GCA_030528295.1 Corynebacterium sp. | reverse complement strand
AAAATCCCCAGCCAAGCTGGGGATTTTTTATATTGCTACATCACTCTGGGACTGCCGGAGCGATACCCGTCTTTTCATAATCAGCAAGAATATCGATTCTGCGCTGGTGGCGTTCCGCTTTACTCCACTCCTGATCGAGGAACGCATCAACAATGGCTAATGCTTCCTCTTCCGAGTGCATCCTGCCCCCAATACCAATGAGCTGAGCATTGTTGTGCTCACGAGCCAAACGGGCCGTTTCCACCGACCACGCTAACGCACAACGCGCACCCTTCACTTTGTTCGCTGCGATCTGTTCACCATTACCGGAACCGCCCAAAACAATCCCCAAGGCGCCTGGGTCATTGACCGTGCGTAACGCTGCTTCAATACAAAACGCCGGATAGTCATCATCCGCATCGTAAACATGAGCGCCGCAATCAATCACCTCATGTCCTTTTTCTTTCAAGTGCTGGGCGATAACATTTTTCATTTCAAAACCAGCGTGGTCTGCTCCAAGGTAAACGCGCATATAGATCATCCTACCCGCAGTCTGTGAAACAAGGAGCTTCATTAAGGAATCCAACTTTTGGATGATATGTGTTTAGCTTAAAGAGCTAAGAATTTCTCATCCAGAGGAGCACCACATGTCCCACGCACCAGTGGTTCGTAAGGTTCGGCACGACATTAACACCAAGCCCTTTATCGTAATTTGGGAGGTCACACGCGCCTGCAGCCTCGTGTGTAAACATTGCAGGGCTGATGCCCAACATGAACCTAACCCAAAACAACTCACCACCCAGCAAGGCCGCGAATTGCTGGAAAACCTTGCCTCATACGAGAAGCCGCGGCCACTCGTTGTACTCACTGGTGGCGATCCATTCGAACGCGATGACCTTGAGCACCTCGTCGCTTACGGCACTGAGCTCGGACTCAATATTTCACTTTCCCCATCAGTCACGCCGCGCCTTACCGTCGAACGCATCACCGCCCTGCGGGAAGCTGGCGCAAAAGCGATGTCAATGTCACTCGATGGCGCCACAGCCGCTACGCACGACGCCTTCCGCGGCTTCCCCGGAACGTTCGAACAAACAGTGGCAATGGCACCCGAAATTAATAACCTCGGTTACCGGCTACAAATCAATTCCACCCTCACCCGGGGGAATATTCACGAAGCCCCCGCACTGCTCAAACAGGTTATCGATATGGGTGCGAAAATGTGGTACGTCTTTTTCCTCGTTCCTACCGGCCGCGGCGCGGCACTCAACTGTCTCAGCCCTGACGAACGTGAGGATGCGCTGCATTGGTTAGCCGATATTTCCGATCGGATTGCTATTAAAACCACCGAAGCACCGCAGTACCGGCGGGTAGTAATTCAAAATAAGCAAGGCGTTCCATTTGAAGGTGGTGAGCTGTACCAGATGCTCACCAAAGAAACCGCTAAACTTCTGGGCGAAAAACCCGAAAACCCCCGACCGCCGCGCGCACCGATGGCCGTCAATTCCGGCTCAGGCTTCGCATTTATCGACCATATAGGCGATGTCTACCCGAATGGTTTCCTGCCTCTGCATTGCGGCAACGTGACTGAAACAGATTTCCATGACATCTACACCAACTCGCCAGTATTCCAGGCGCTCCGTGATCCCGATCATTGGCACGGCAAATGCAGCGTCTGCGAATTCCATGGGGTGTGTGGTGGTTCCCGATCGACAGCCTACGCAGTAACTGGAGATTACCGCGCCTCGGACCCTACCTGCGCGTATATTCCAGAAGCTTTAAGGCAAGCAAGTTAATGATGCATCACGTAACATTCTGATGCATGAGCTTGACGCGGACTTTCACCGTTGTGATTTTGCTGCTCGGGGTACATCTTTCCGCTTGCGCCCCGAATATTGTTGACATTCCAAAAGTCCCAGACCCAGCAATCGGCGGTGCTTTTCCAGAACTGGATGCTCTCCCGGTGAAAGGACGCGCCCCTAAAACGGGGTATGAACGAGAATTATTCGGCCAAGCCTGGACAGATGACGTTTCCGTTGAGGGTGGCCGAAATGGCTGCGACACGCGTAACGATATTTTGCAGCGTGACCTGACCGATATTGCACTAAAACCCGGTACGCGGGATTGCGTCGTGGTCAGCGGTGTGCTCCTCGACCCGTACACCAAGAACCACATCGCTTTCCAGCGTGGTGAAGACACCTCTCCCCTGGTGCAAATCGACCATGTGGTCTCTCTTTCGAATGCTTGGCAAACCGGAGCCCAACAACTGACTGCCGAACAACGTCGCGATTTTGCAAACGATCCCCGGAATTTACTTGCAGTTGATGGCCCAACGAACCAACAAAAAGGAGACGCGGACGCCGCCACCTGGTTGCCCCCGAATAAGGCATTCCGTTGCGAGTATGTACAACGACAAATCACTGTGAAAGCCCACTATGGCCTGTGGGTTACTCAGGCCGAAAAGGACGCTATGGCCCGAGTACTCGCCACGTGTAACACCGAAACTCCTGGCGAAACATCCCCACAATCCGATCCCCCAACTGCAGAAAACCAAGCCCCAACCGATGATGTTTTCTACGGTAGTTGCAAGGAGGCTTGGGACGCTGGCGCCGCCCCCATCACACGCGGTCAACCCGGATATCGCACCGAAATGGACGGTGATGGTGACGGCATCGCGTGCGAACCACGTCGATGACGTCCACCCCGTGCGTGTCGACGTCGCGACCGCTCGGGGATCGTCGCCTCCACCGCGTTAAGGTGATCACCCGCAAGTAATCCGCACACACAAACGAGTGCCACGAGCAAAATTCCAATGCCCGCCATAAGTTTGGTTTCGAACACACCAACGGATACCATGCCGAGTCCGCAGAGAAATGTGCAGAACGCACTACTCATCAGAAACACTTTGATGGTTCTGCTTCCCAACCCCAACATTGCAAGCGCCCAAACGATCGCTATCCCCGGCACAAGTAACAATAAATCCTCTGGTTGCAGCGAAGTACTGATGTAGATCGACGCAATGATTGCCGCCACAACAAGCCCCAGGTATTTCCATTGCCGTAATCGCTCTTTCGTTGGCGGGATTCCTTTCAAAAACATTGCGAGGTTAAGAGTAACTACGATCCAAGGAAATACCGTTGGCGGAATCGGCAGGATTGGTGGCGCTATCCCTGATGCTCGAAACAACATGAACGTTAAACCTGGAGCCAATAAGCCCATGGGTATCACGGTGGCCAATGCCTGCGATATTTTCATTGGATCCGCTTGCCGAACATGCTTCATCATCCAAAACAGCACACAATACGTGAGACCGCTAATACAGGAAGCAAACACAAAGCAACCGACCGTGATCACGAGCAACCGAAGATCTAGGTCAGGTTGAGTATTGTTCGGGAAATGCACACGCACGCAAGAAATTGAAACGACGAACGAACAAATAATGTACCCAAAAAACCGTACGCGATTGAGTATTCGTTGACGCGACTTCATCTCCCAACAGCCCCACTATCACGCGTGTTGTTTCAGCAACTTGCATACTGATGTAGGCAGAAGGTAGTGGGCAAAGAACTCTTCCTCCGAAATAAATTTCAATCCTTTGCCCACAGGTATAGAAGTCTTTGGGAAATATTCAGATTTTGAAGAAAAATGTACAGGGTAGTTTCCAGTGTAGTAGTTTCCTGCTGCTGAGCAAGGTGTTTGCGCCTTTTCTTTACCAAAAGACCCCAAAAATAATTGCGAATTCTGACATAGAACAGCCGATATTCCGAAAGTTTGTGCCAGAGATCCTAAAACTTCGGGAACATCGATAGCTCGGCCCACCACACTTACTCCTCAGTTAGCTCTTCGCAAAATTGAATATTATGTTCAGTATTCCCATACATAATGACTTCAAATACTCACCCTCCACTTGCCCATCACTTACATCAACACCATGCAATAACTAGCAATTGCAATGTCTGGCGGGCATCAGCATTTTTGCTGCAAGTATTTTTGCAGGAAATCACAGTAGCAATCCGCACATTCAATCGAGGCTCACAGTAACTCTCGCAACCGAAGAGAGCTAGCGAACACCAAACAACGGAGAACCATCAATGAAGGCGGCTTTCTACCATGATCTCCACGTATGAATCCTGCAACTACGCCGAGTATTCGAAGTCTGGGGTAACAGAACACTCCACGCGGTTGAGGTGCCCACAACCTTCCTCAAATCACAATGTTGATTGAGGTGGGCCGCAAGCTGAAATTCAAAATCAAGAACGGGTTCTATAACGGCGCAACAAGCCAATGAACCATTCGCGATTTAGGCCTCTTCTCAATTGTTTTCGCTTCTTCCCTCCTTTCCTTTCGACAGCAACGACCTTACGCGTCAGACAAAACAAACGCCAAGATTTTCTTTGCATTTCCAAGTAGGAACATTCATATTCCCCCTTCAAATAGCGGCCGTAATTTTTGTTATTTCTTAAGCAGGCTTGAAGCCGCAAGCGCTCAACGCCAAGCCCACCACAGCGCATAAACCCGCTGGTAAAAGACCTAAGCATCCCTGAGGAATCAATCCGCAAGCAACCATTATTTACGGATCAAAAGGTTTTAGCTGAGTGCATTACACGGTAAATGGTGGCCCCGAAAGTGCCAATGTATACACCTTCGAATATTGACGCAGCACACAACCCATATCGAAGTTATTTGACACGTATACATCGAACGATATTGACGCAAGCAATAAACAACATGGCGCCATTTTCCCGGATTAAATCTTCGAATTTTTCGCAATACACCCCTTCGGAATAGCAACTTATACGAAGCACTTTTCGAAAATCAGATCAAATGCCAATTATTTGGTACTTTCGTATCTTTTTCGAAATTACCCCCTGCTCACTCCTAAGATTTCGACAATATCCAAAAGTAGATTCGCGCCATACCCAGCGCACCCGAATCGATACACGTCACTAGATCAAATGTTCGAGCAGTCCGTTTGCGCAACATCCCCACTCCCCAAAGCGATAAAGCCCCAACCGCACCCCGATACCACCCACCATCAACACCCCCATCCGGGGGCATAAATATGGCGAGCGATCCGTCGAAAGTTACTTCTGTCCCATCAACGTAAACAAAAACCTGCAACTCCAGGAAGTTGCAGGCCTTTGTTGTTCGTGCGGGACGTCGTTACTCAAAGCTTGGCGATTCGGTCCTTGAACGCTTGATCTCAAAGAAGTGCGGGTAACCAGCGAGCTGGAATGCAGCGTCGAATATCTTGCCTGCTTCTTCCCCGCGCGGAATGCGAGTAAGCACCGGGCCGAAGAACGCTGTCTCACCAAGTTTCAGTACCGGCGTGCCCACCTCATCTCCCACTGCTTTCATTGCCTCATTGTGGAAGTCCCGGAGTTGGCCGTCGAAGGTGGTGGAGGCAGCGGCGTCGAAACGCTCCGCCGGAAGACCAGCTGCCGCCAACGATGCTTGAATCACTTCGTGGTACCCATTTTTTGTGAACTTGGGGCCGTGGCCTTCATTATGAATACGAGTTCCCAACTCCGTGTAGAAACTATCGAGGGCTTCCAAACCGTCCTTGACCGCCACTGCAGCAACAACCCGTGCCGGCGCCCACGCTGCCTCCATCATGCGCATATAGTCGCCGGGAATGTCGCGGCCATGGTTGAGTACTGACAAACTCATCGGACGCCATTCAACATTGATATCTCGGACTTGTTCTACTTCCTTGATCCATCGTGATGTGATCCAGCAGTATGGGCAGGTCACATCAAACCAGAAAGTGACTCGATTAATCATTGTTTTCACCATGCTTCCATGAGTTCGTATGACAGTTTGTGCTTGGTTTTCTTTCTTCGACGATCCAACTGCGGTTATCCCTTCATGCTAGCTAAGGCTGCGCACTTACGGGGGTGTTGTTGGAGAAGTCACCATTCGTAGTTTTTGCCCCCGCGTTGTTGACTACCCTTAGTAGCCATGACCTCATTGAACCTGACCCAGGCGGAAGCTGCTGCCCGCGCCGAACTCATCACCGTAGAGCATTACGACATCGCGCTCGACCTCACCCAAAGTGAGGAAACGTTCGCTTCAACAACAGTAGTGCGGTTCACATCCGGCACTGGCACCAGCTTTATCGATTTCCGCGGCGACGTTCACGAGGTGCTTCTCGACGGCCGCGACATCACCCCCACCAGCTACGATTCAGAAGGCATTGCGCTCGACCTCACCGAAGGCGAACACGTCTTGCGGATTACAGCCACTGGTTATTTCACCCACACTGGCGAGGGGATGCACCGGTTCGTTGATCCCGTTGATAATGAAACGTATATCTACACGCAATTCGAAACTGCCTTCGCCAAGCAAGTCTTCGCATGTTTCGATCAACCGGATATGAAAGCTCGGTATTCACTGACGGTGGTTACTCCTCCGCATTGGCGTGTGATTTCCAATGAAGAACAACAAATTTCCGATGGAAATACCTGGACTTCCACCATCGACTATCCGCTGTCCACCTATTTGGTCGCAATCTGCGCAGGCCCATATGTTGAGGCTCGCGACACCTGGCACGGCACCCTGACCCACCACCCGGAAACACCAGCTGATCAACCCCATGAATTAACGGTGCCGTTGGGGCTGTATTGCCGGAAATCTCTTGCCGAACACCTCGATGCAGAACGGCTGTTTACCGAAACCAAGCAGGGGTTTGACTGGTACCACGCACATTTCGGCATGGCATACCCATTTGGCAAATACGATCAGATCTTCTGCCCCGAATACAACATGGGCGCAATGGAAAACGCAGGCTGCGTCACTATTCGGGACGAATACGTGTTCACCTCCAAGGTGACCGGTTATTTGTACGAACGCCGCGCTGAGACGATTCTCCACGAGTTAGCCCATATGTGGTTTGGCGATTTGGTCACCATGCAGTGGTGGGGCGACCTCTGGCTCAACGAATCCTTCGCCACTTGGTCCGCGGCGATTTCGCAGGCTGAAGCGACGGACTACAGCAATGCTTGGGTGACGTTTGCCAATGTTGAAAAGTCGTGGGCTTACCAGCAGGACCAATTGCCTTCTACGCACCCGGTGGTCACGGACGCCCACGATATTGACACGGTTGAACAAAACTTCGACGGCATTACCTATGCCAAGGGCGCTTCGGTGTTGAAACAGCTTCAGGCGTATGTTGGGCGCGAGGCGTTCTTATCTGGTGTTCGAAAGCATTTTGCCAACCATGCTTACGGCAACGCCACATTCGACGATTTGCTCGAAACACTTGAGCAGGCATCCGGCCGCGACCTCTCAACGTGGGCAACGCAGTGGCTCACCACCACCGGAATTTCTACCCTACGCCCGCGGTTTACGGTGCAGAATGGCTGCTACCTCACGTTTTCCGTTGAGCAAGAGCAACCCCGTGACCACCGTATTGCCATCGGTCTCTATTCGCTTATCGACGGCCGCGTCCAACGCACGCACCGCGTAGAGCTCGACGTTTCTGGTGCGTCAACACCGGTGCCGGAATTAGCGGAATTTCCGGTCGCGGATCTGATTCTCCTCAATGACGACGATCTCACGTATTGCCTGCTGGACCTTGACCCAGATTCCGCACGGTTTATCCTTGACCATATTGGTGATATAGCAGATCCAATGCCACGCACGTTGTGCTGGTCAGCGGCATGGGAAATGACCCGGAATGCCAAGATGCGGGCACGTGATTTTGTCACGTTAGTAGCACGCGGTGCAGCGGCAGAAACCGAGATCTCCGTGCTGGAACGCATCTTGAACCAGGCAACCATGGCAGTGGAAATGTATGCCGCCCCTGATTGGTCAGAGGGACAAGAAATCCTGGTATCGCTGTTGATCCGTGGTGCCCGAGAAGCGGAACCTGGTTCAGATTTCCAATTAGCATTCGTAAAAGCCTTGGCGCATATCCAGCTCAATGCTGAAGGTATCGAGTTCCTGAAAGCACTACCGTTGGACGGTCTTACCCTTGACCAAGATCTTCGTTGGCTCCAACTCACCGCCTTGATCGCACACAACGCCGTCGATGATATTGAGGCTGCCATCGAGGAATTGTCCCAGGAAAAGACCTCCACCAACCAGCTGTTTGCTGAACGCGCCCGCGCAGCCATCAATACCCCAGAAAATAAGCGTAAGGTTTTCCAAGCCATTACTAGCGGTACGCTTACCAACCTCCAATTGCGCCATCAGCTTGAAGGTTTCACGTGGGCAAACTCGCCACACCTCGAGGAATTCAATGACGCGTACTTTGAGTTAGCACCTTCGATTTGGGAAGGAGAATCCAAAGAAATTGCATTGAAGACCCTCACCGGGGCCTATCCGTTATGGGATATTTCACAAGAAGGTCTCACTCGAGCGGACAAATTTTTACATTCAGATCACCCTTCTGGGTTAGTTCGTGTGATCTCAGAACAGCGTTCCCGCATTGAGCGAGCGCTGCAAAACCGCAGGTACGACGGGCGTCGATAAGCGGAAGGTAGCAAATATGAAGAGTATTTCATGTAATTCTCACGCGAACTTCACCTTGACGCCCCATACTGAAATGTATGAAAAATCTGGGACGCTTTGTGCCTCTTGTCGGAGCGCTCGGGGGTCTCGTACTTCTCGCAGTGGGCGGCACCGCGCTTGCGGGAGGCACAGCCGAACCTAAGATCGACCCAAAACCCGTAACTTTTAAAGCAATTACAACAACATCTACGTCTGAAACCCCAACAACAACTGAAACCACTCCTGTGGAACCCCCGCAGGAGCCAACGCCCGAACCCGCACCACAACAACCAGCACCAGTCTATGATCCGCCGGCGCCACCACCCGCGGCGCCTCCGCCAGCTCCACCTCCACAATTACCTCCCCTACCGCCGCTCGAGATTCATATCCCGCCGTTTGTTCCACCCGTGGCGCTTGATATGGATGACGACGACGATGAGGATGATGATTAGTTTTGAATTGGATTGGCACATCGGTTCGCTGGCGCATCGTCCTTTGGATCGTGGCAACAGTACTTCTCGCCCTACTTGCGGTGACATTAACAACGCGAACGATCTTAAAGTCGCAGGTAGTGGCGGAAGCTAACTCGTCAGTTGAACTTGAAACGAATGAATTTAGGAACTTTGTAAAGCAAGGTACCAACCCGGAAACTTCGAAACCCCTGGCGGATACTCGTGAACTCATTGAGCTTTATCTTGCACGCCAAATGGTTGGCCCCGATGAACTCCTTGTCGGGCGCGCTGGCAAGGCGACGATGCAGATAGATCTCTCTGCCGTAACTGAAACATACATTCCAAAAGACAAAGAGAATCTCAGCAAGGTGGTCAACCATGTCATGGAATCGAAAGAGGTTTCAGGCGTGTATCACGACCCCGAGCTTGGTGCAGTGCATTGGGGTCGAGTTGACGTAGTTACTGACACCAAAGAAAACGGTGCGTTTGCAACCCTGGTATTCACTGCGGAAGCGCAACGTCAGGTGGCGGAACAAACCGCGATTATCGCGGGCGTCGGCGCGGGCGGCCTTGCCATGACCGTCCTGATTGCGTGGCTCGTGGCCGGGCAAATCCTGGTGCCAATTCGAAATCTACGGAAAGTGGCTTCCGGAATCACGGATACGGATCTCACGCGGCGCGTCCCAGTCGCCGGTAATGACGAAATCGCCCAGCTCGCAATTACGTTCAATGACATGCTTGACCGTCTGGAAACCGCCTATCAAATTCAACGACAATTTGTCGACGACGCGGGCCACGAATTACGCACCCCCATTACTGTGATTCGTGGGCAACTGGAACTCCTTGAAGTAGCCACCGAAGACCAACGCGATCGATCCGTGGCGCTTGCGATCACAGAACTAGACCGCATGACTCGCATTGTGACAGACCTGCTTACCCTCGCTATTGCCAATTCCTCGGACTTTATTACCACCTCCGCGGTGGATACAGCCGAGCTTCTCATTGACATTGAAGAAAAAGCTTTGGTGATGGCGATCCGGGATGTTGTGATCACGAGCGTGGCAGAAGGCGTGGTTATCTTGGATGAACAGCGCGTCACCCAAGCGATGCTGGAACTGTACAACAATGCGGTAAGCCACACGATGCCTGGTGACCAGATCGAAATGGGCAGCGCCTTTTTGAATAGTGGCCGCGACCGGCTCCTGCGGTTGTGGGTGAAAGATCACGGTCCTGGAATTCCCGAGGATAAACTCCCCACGCTCTTTGATCGCTTTACCCGCGCCGATGGTGCCAGCCGAGACACCCGAACCCGAAACAAGCATGGTGCCGGATTGGGGCTATCCATTGTGCGGGCCATCGCAGATGCCCATAATGGTTGCGCATGGGTGGAATCAACAATCAATGTGGGATCCACATTTGGCTTAGATCTTCCCGCCCCAGTAATCGAACACCAATCGGAGCAGCTATGAGTCGAATACTTATTGCAGAAGATGACCACGGAATCGCAGATTTTATTCATCGCGGACTCACCGCCGCAGGTTTTGCTTGCACTATCACTGATAGCGGCGAAGAAGCGTTTACCCTGGCAAGCTCAGGCGCCTACGACTTACTGATCCTTGACCTGGGACTTCCCGAAATCGACGGCGGAGAGGTGTTAAGCAAACTACGCAAAGCACGCAATAATCTTCCCGTTATCGTGCTCACGGCACGAACCAATATTGAAGATAGAGTGCGTACATTGGAAGGCGGAGCAGACGATTACATGCCCAAGCCGTTCCAATTTGCGGAATTGCTTGCACGAGTCAAGCTTCGTCTTACTGACCGGAGCACTCGTGATAGTGACACAAATATTCTGTCACGTGGCAATCTCTCGCTCGATTTAAGAACTCAACGAGTACACGTAGCGGGCAAAACTCACGATTTAACACGTCGCGAAGCCAGCCTGCTCGAAACATTCCTACGGCATCCCGACCAGGTGCTTTCCCGCGCCCAGCTGCTGAGCAAAGTGTGGGGAATGGATTTTGACCCAGGCTCCAACGTAGTTGATGTGTATGTACGCACTCTGAGAAAGAAAATAGGCGCTAAGCGCGTAGAAACAGTTCGAGGTACTGGGTACCGATTGAGGTGAAACAATGCAAGACGATTGCGCAACGATCCCGATCAAAGCAGTCGCAATTAGTTCTACTCCCGCACGCTGGTCCACAAAACCAGAAAGTCCAAACGAACAACACCCGAGGACCCAATTCACTCCACCCCCGTGGCGGAAAATTCTGCCCCCAGCAGTGGGCCTAGTTGTCCTGCTCATACTGCTGGCACTCATGCCAGATTCGTTTTCCACCAACGCCAAAATCACACTCACAATATTCGCTGCCGCAGTATGGTTTTGGATTTTTACCAATATTGATGACACTTACGTGGCCCTCGGTGCCGCAACCGCACTAGCAACCATCGGCATTATCGAAGTGCCAGAGCTCTTTAGTGCCCTCGGTGACGACACCATGTGGCTGCTCATTGGCGCCTTTATCATCGCATCCGCCGTCTCTGCCTCGGGGCTTGCCGAACGGGGCGCGTTGGCAATTACTAAAGGAGTCACCTCACCTCGGGTATTGGTGCACCTGGTCACCCTAACCATCGTCTGCACAGTCTATGCAGTGCCAGCCACATCGGGACGCGCTGCCCTGGTCATTCCGGTATTCCTCGCCCTCGCACGGACCCTCAACTCCGAACCATGGCTGACCAAACTGCTCAGCCTTGTGTTTCCGGTTACCATTCTGTTTTCTGCGGTTGGCTCGCTCATCGGCGCCGGGGCGCATTTGATTACCAACCAAATCCTTAACACCAATGGCATCGAGACGTTTAGCTTCACCCAATGGTTGCTGTACGGGCTGCCCTTGGCATTGGCTTCTTCCCATGGTGCCGCCGAAATTATCCTGCTTGTGAGCAGTACAAAAATGCAGCGAAAAAGCCGTATTGATATCCAGCCGGAATCCGAACACACCAAGGCGCTGTCTTCCTGGGAGATCCGTACATTACTGGTCCTTATTATCGCCATCGTGTTGTGGAGTACTGAAAATCTCCACGGAATTCACCCCGCGTTGGTTGCCCTTATCGGCGGATTACTTATTACCTGCCCGTGTTTTGGTTCGCTTTCATTAAGCGATGCGATCAAATCGATCCCATGGTCATTGTTATTGTTTATGGCCGCAACATTGGCACTCAGCCGGGCGTTAACGGCGTCGGGAGCTGCAGAAGCTTTAGCGAATGGAATTTTCGGAGAGCATAAATCAACCTTTGGCGGCGCATTCTTTATTGTTGTAGTTGTTTTGCTATCATCATTTGCGCATTTGTTAATTCAATCTCGCTCAGCACGTTCCGCTGTATTGATCCCAATCATTATTGTGCTTGCACCAACCGTTGGTGTGAGCCCGCTGGCAGCGGCGTTTATTTCTACTGCGGCTGCGGGTTTTTGCCATACGCTGCCCGCCTCGGCAAAACCACTTGCAATGTTTCGGGCAATTGAAGAAGTCCCGGTGTTTAACGAACAACAATTGCTTCGCGTGGCTGCGTTTTTATTACCTCTCCACATTGCGTTGTGTTTGTTATTTGCGTTTGTGATTTGGCCGCTGCTTGGGCTCCCATTGTTCTAAGGAAGGATTATTTTGACTGTTTACATGCCTGAACGAATTCTTGTGGCACCTTCGGGTTTTAAAGAAAGTCTTTCGGCCGTGGAGGTGTCAGAGGCAATTGCTGCAGGTGTGCGCCGCGTATTTCCGGGTGTTCACGTTGACATCTATCCGGTACCCGATGGTGGCGAAGGAACAATCGAAATTCTTTCCAATCGTGGCGACGCCACCGCGAACACTATCTGGGTGACCGGCCCAGTGGGCCAACCGGTTTCCGCGACCTGGCTCGGCTTGCAACAAACTGCGATTATTGAGATGGCGTCCGCCGCGGGTTTGAGTTTGGTTCCAAAGGATCAGCGTGACCCCGGCGCGACCACCACCTACGGTGTTGGGGAGTTGATCGTCGACGCACTCGACCACGGAATGAAACGCATTATCGTCGGCTGTGGTGACTCCGGCACAAGCGACGGTGGCGCGGGCGCATTGCAGGCACTCGGCGTGCGCATCCTCGACGCTAATGGCAACGATCTTCCCCGCGGCGGTTCGGCGCTTGTCGACGCCGCGTCCATCGACGTCTCAGGCATGCACCCCGCCTGGCACGACGCTGAGGTGATCCTGGCCTGCAATATGCATAATGTCCTGAGCGGCGTCGCATCTGTGTTCGGTCCACAAAAAGGCGCAACGCCTGAACAGGTGACAAAGCTCGAACATGGCCTGAAAAACTTCGCTCGTCTACTCACCGACGCCTGCTCCCCCTCCATCGATTTACTCAATGCCCCCGGCACCGGCGCATCCGGGGGCCTGGGCGCCGGCTTGGCGGCATTCGGTGCCCAATTGGAAAATCGCTTCGAAGTGCTTCTTGGGAAGGTTCCGGCGGGCCCGCACGGCACCCTCGATGAGCTTATCGAGGTCGCGGATTTAGTGATCACCGCCGAAGGCGCCATCGATTTCCAAACGCCCCACGGCAAAGTACCAGCAGAAATCGCCCGCCGCGCGCAGTTTTCCGGAGCTCCGGTCTTGGCCATCGCAGGTTCGCTCGGGCGTGGCGCTCCCCGCGTGCACGACGTGGGCATTGGCGCGATTGCATCAATCATGACGGTGCCCATGGATTTCGACGAGGCTATCGAAAACGGCGAATCATTGCTTACCGACGCCGCGGAACGCACCATGCGGCTATTGCAACTAGGTTCGGCTATGAACGGCCGGAGCGCCCGCAAGGCCCGGATCTAATTCTTCGTTGCCCCTGGCCCCCATGACCCATCGAACAAACACGCAAAACGCGATGACTACGATGGCCATTTTGGCCACGATAACCCAAAGCCCCAAACTGGGCTCTAGTGGTGCATTCCACAAGAAATGCCATAAATAGCTCAGCAGCAGTAGGTATGCACCATTCCATTGTTTTGCCAGCAGCAACATCACCCCGACTCCCGCATATGCGGAAAATACCCAATGCGAAGAAATCGCAATAAAGAATCGCAGCCCCGCAATGACCAGAGCTCCTTCAAGATCACTATTCGGATCCTCGATTGCCCCATATGCCACATACACAATATTTTCCGCCGTTTGAAATCCCAACCCCACAAATGCGCCAATAACAAAGCCCTCCCGCAAATCCCGAAGCCCCGCCAGCAATACAACCAACAATATCACGATAGTTTTAGCCCATTCCTCGGTGAATGGGCCCGCAATCGCGGCCTGCCAATCCTCCGCATGCTCGGGAATCACGTAGTACAGGAAGATAAACGCGCGATTCCCATGCATGGCAATCCACGTGGCAATGGTTCCCCCAAGGATCGCCGCTACCACAATCACCTCCCGCCGCAACCGCACCGACCGCGAACAATACAAAATGATCGCCCCACACAGTACCGACGCCGCGAACACCAGCGTGCCACCCACAATCAACGACCCGGATCGCAGCATTATGATCGTCGAGGCCAATGAACTAGCCCCGCACGCAGCGAGAACCACCATCACCCACCACAGCGCTGACCACGGCCTATAGATCATTCTTGTTCCACCCGAAGATCATGGATGATTTCCTCCACGGGGATCGGTTGCGTCTGATCTGTCGTTGTGGAAGTCACGGCCACAAGATAATGTCCATGCGTCATCACCGTGCACGCCCCCGCCGCCGGTTGGATGCTACACCGGTAACCCTGATAGCGCGCATTGTGGAGCGGGGCGTCGATACGCGCATTGCCAATACGGTCACGAACATAGCGGTGAGCTGCAACTTCTGGGTCTCGCACGCCGCTGACAATGCGAATAGCAATACGCTGACTTCCCCGCTCGTAACGCCGCTCATCACTATTCGTTTCCAGGCTACGGCGGAACCCAACCGGCACCGTAAAATACGCCACTCCCCGGCCCGTTCGAACTTCTTGACGCCCGTCCGCCACAACCGTGTGCTTAGGTACGGCGCTGTTCACAACCGCCGGCGCAATCCACGGGACCGCGAACAACAATAAGACCACTAGTGCGATACGAAAATCATTTGGCAACACAACAGAAGGCATAGGCACTTTCTACGAAGGCATTGGCAACAACGAAACAACTCAGTCCATCGTCCACCACTCTTACCAGCACATACACACCAATTACATCTTGAACCCAACCAAATTGTGCAGCGCTGATTGAGTCGCGGTGGTTTTACGGGCGCCTATGCATCCGAACCATAGATGCTCCAATAGCACACCAATGCGCACGTACTCGCCGTCACAAGCGCAGGAACAAGAGTGACATTCGAACCAAATAACCACATACCCACCAACACAAGTGAACAAATCAAGCCAGCGAGCCCCAGGACAAATCCGTATTTATTCTTGATTTTCATAAGATTCCCAACCTTCCGAATATTAATGCCAGCATTGTGCCCACCACGCCGCCCACACTTCCCCTAATTTCCGAAGCACTACTTATTCAATACTTATACAGTAGACCACTAATAATACCCCCAGATCTGCTACTACACTAAATATTTTGGTCACACTTTAGGAACACCCCAGGTACTGACGGATATGTATCCACGATCTCGCAGCTTCAATTGTTATCAATGAAACACGTGGATGCTCCGACAGCTCGCATGCCAACGCGTGTGCTCTAGCTATTTTCCGCCAGAAACCTTACAGTGCCCCAGCCATGCAGCTTACAACGATCGCCCACAGCCGAAATTTCTCCCTCAAATCCCAGGTCAACGCAACATTAAGCTGGCCGCGGCGTCGCAAAGCACACCCGCGCGTCGCCCCACCGAACCAACGCCGAATACAGTAAGAAACATGGAATCTTTTTACGACAGCGTCGGTGGCGAACAAACATTCCATGCGATCGTTCACCACTTTTACCAGCAGGTACGCAACGACGACATCCTAGGCCCCATGTACCCCGCAGACGATTGGGAAGGCGCCGAAAACCGCCTCCGCTGGTTCCTGGCACAATACTGGGGCGGACCACAAACATTCAACGAGCAACGCGGTCACCCACGACTCCGAATGCGCCACTTTCCATTTGCTATCGACGCCGCGGCCCGTGACCGCTGGCTGCAGCTAATGAAAAACGCGATCGATACAATTGACGCCGAAACTTTGGACGAACCGCACCGCGCAGCAATGTGGGACCACATGGAGCGCGTGGCAAACATGCTGGTGAACGCAGAAAGCTAAAACCACCAACGCGAGTACAGCCTCGGGGAACTGCAGGCCTTTGGAGTGAAGCTAGTGAGCATAGGGACTCTGCGCTTGAGCTGGGTTTCGCGATTCCACGGCTTGAGCTGGGTTTGACCGGAATTGGCTTGTTTTGCTGACCTAACATCGCCAGTTCCGGACGACCAGGGGTTTTCCGAACTAGCACATCGCATCCATGCCTGCAGGTCACCCCCAGACAACTCGGGTTTTACACATGCAGGACTCACGGAGATGAGCACAGCTCAAACCACCGCCCTCCGCCCGCGCAAAAGATCACGCCTCCGGCAGCGCCGCTGCGATATCCGCTATAAGATCGTCTAGATCTTCGATGCCCACGGAGAGGCGCACCAGTTCCCTCGGCACCTCCAACTGTGAACCCGCGGCCGACTGGTGGGTCATGGTCGCAGGGTGTTCTACCAGGGATTCCACGCCGCCCAGCGATTCGGCCAGGCAGATGAGTTTGGTGTGTGTGCAGAAATGCCGCGCGGCTTCTTCGGTGTGGAAGCGAATGGAGATCATGCCACCGAAGTCTTTCATTTGGCGTCGGGCGACCTCGTGGCCCGCAAAGGATGGCAGCCCGGGATACAGCACTTCTGCGACCTGCGGCTGGGCTTCCAAATACTCTGCGATCGCTTGTGCGTTCGCACAATGTGCAGCCATACGTATGGGCAAGGTTTTGATTCCGCGGATGGTCAAATACGCATCGAAAGGACTTGGGATTGCGCCTGCGCCACCTTGCAGGAACCCTAGCTGTTCATCCAGTTCGGCACTGTTTGTGACCACCACGCCACCGACGACATCGGAGTGCCCGCCCAGGTATTTGGTGGTGGAATGAAGGACTGCATCGGCACCCAAGGTGAGGGGTTTTTGCAGGTAGGGGGTGGCAAAGGTGTTATCTACCACGAGCATGGCTTGCGTTGCGACGCCGCGGAGCCCGGCGATATCAGCAATGCCCAGCGCGGGGTTGGTTGGGGTTTCTACCCAAAGGAGTTTCGTGTTTGGTTTGATCTTTGATTGGACGTCCGCGAGGTCACTCATGTTTGCGACTGAGCATTCGACACCCCAGGCAGCGAACACAGTGTCTATCAGGCGGAACGTGCCACCGTAGGCGTCATTGCCCAAAATCAAATGGTCGCCAGGACGCAGGATGCTCCGCAGCAGCACGTCGGTTGCGGCCATCCCGGATGCAAAAGCGCGGCCGAATTGGCCGCCTTCGAGTTCGGCGACAAGCGTTTCCAAGACCGCTGTTGTTGGGTTACCACACCGGGTGTATTCGAACCCCGCCCGGAGTTCATTCAAACCGTCTTGCGCAAAGGTTGTTGACGCATATATTGGCGGATTGATTGCGCCGATGGCATCTGGTTCGTAGCCAGCGTGGATTGCAGTTGTGGAAAAGCCCGGCATGAATGGCACCCTTTCGTCGGTAACTAATACCAACGAGAATAGACTAAGCGGTACGCATTTACCGCAATTCGCAGGTAAAAAGCCGGACCGCTTGGTCTAAAATAAGTTTATTCCGCCGCGCGCGAACCACACTGAACCGAACACGGCGTCGAGACGCACCCAACGGCCATTCACAGAAACCCGGACATGCCTGGGCACCTCAGCCTCAAAATCGGGCACAAAACCAAGGTTGACGGCGGCGAAAATCATGCGCATTGGAATCCCAACCGACAGCGTGCCGTCCATGACCTGGAGCACTTCTTGGTCCATAAGCGAAGTCGGCGGCCCCATCGGACCCGAGAACTGACGCGCCAAATCCTTTCCCTGGCGGGCCAAATCCATCACCACACCAGCGGGGATCTGGTCAATGAGTTGAAACCCGTCCGCAGGCGGTAACATCCCCTGCCAACCAATCGAATGGTCTTGCAATTCCTGGCCGTCGAGGCCGTCCACCAAATCGGAACATCGAACAACAGAGCTATCGGGTGTAACCACGCCCGTAGCAGTCCGAGAGCCGAACACACCGAACGGCGTCGCCACAAATACGTCCACATCCCCGCCGCGCTGACGGAGGCGCGCAAGGGCCGCGGCGTCGATACGCAGGGCGCGCTGCAACATCGCCACCACACCCTGATGGCCAGCAGAAAGCCGCAGCTCAACCATTATTTCCCCCGCAATAGAATTGCCTTTTCGACGTCCCTAATCGGGCGTGGCATGCCCGTGCCCATGTCGATCAGCACCTGCGTACAAATAATGACACAACACGGCTTACCAAAACGATCCTTCACCCGCTGCGTAGTGGCAAACGACGTCTTACCCACGTACGTCACCTGCGTATCAATCTCCACCAACTCCGTGTCCGGCAAAATCGGTCGCAAATAATCCACCTCAAGGTGACGAATAAACACCGCCGGCAACTCATCCAGCTCATCGCCCCCGAAACCATCCGCCGCAAACTTCGCACGCGCCTCATGCGCAAGCTCAATAAACGCCGCATTATTGACGTGACCAAAGCGATCAAAGTCCGACCAACGAAGCTTCACCTTGCAAGTGTGAATCAGGCCACCCTCAACTTGCCCAGACTTTACAGTAGCTTCAGCCATTCTCATTCAAATCCTTTCACACATTCACCACGCCGCCGCAGACCTTGCCGTACGGGTTGCTTGCCGTTGGGCTCCGCCAGGGGCTTGCCGAGCTCGTTCTGTGTCTCGCGGGGCGCGAATAATCCCACAGGGTACACGGGTGAAAACCCTCAGGTCTACTATCCAGATATCTTTTGCAAGGGAAATCATAGCAATACGAAGTGCGGCTACCCCACGCACCCCTTGCGCTGGTGTGCACTCTAACCTGTACGCACATCATTATGGGCACCGACACGAACACCTGGGAAACCGAACACATAACCGAACCAGGACTGAGGTAAGTTGTGCCTGTTCGAACGTGAGATCGACTTGCCGCCCGCCTGGCCGTCATAATTCCAGCACTCCCCGCAATTAGTCACAGCAGGCACCGGCCCCACGCCGTACAAACACTGAAACCATTCCACACTGGCCTCGACACACTGCAGATGCGGGCCAGTCAAAGATACATCCATAACCAATGTCGCTTTTTGCACCATGTTGTGCCCAATTGGTGTATTTGGCGACAAAACTTTGGCCCCAGAAGGAGTTCGGTGTCGCTTTTTACACCAATTGCCCACAAGATGGTGTTTTCGGCGACAAA
>JAUMZC010000052.1:3487-19415 GCA_030528295.1 Corynebacterium sp. | reverse complement strand
TTGGCGCGGTGGTAGGTACAGACTCAGTGGGTAGGGTGGGCTTCTCTACGGTTGGCGCGGTGGTAGGCACAGACTCAGTGGGCTTTACCTCATCAGTTGGCTTGGCCTTCTTTGCACATGTCAATTGACCAGCTACCGGATCCATCTTGGCGCCAACTTTGTAGGCTTCGTTAAACATCACCCGACCATCCGCAGTTAGCGCCGGGACTGAACCGCCAAGATCAACAGCATCTGCCATGAAATCAACTGGGGCCTTAAGAGTGTACTCAGCCATCACCTTGTTGGTTTCTGCGACTTTGGTGACCTCCGCATTGTGGTCCAAGCTGGAGGCTTTGTTGGCAGTGTAGTCGGTTACGATCTTGACAGCCGTACCGTCGATGTCCAAACGGAAGTTAGAGAACGTTGTGTCAAGCACACCACCGTGGCCAGTGAAATGCAGACCACCCTGGAGGTTAATCACGCCAGTATCGCCGTCGACCGCTTTGACACCGGTTGGCTTAAAGCGGAAGGCAAAGTCTTCAGCGGTACGATCTGACACCCCATTGGTTCCCAGCTCACCCTGAAGTTCCATCGTTCCCTTAGCCGCGCCTTCAAGGATGTAAGTTCGGAATGACTCTCGGATGCCCCAGTCGAATTGACCTTCGTAGGCTTCACACAACGTCTTTTCTTGTGGCGCGTCCTGCGCTACAGCTACGGCAGGCAAGAGGGAAGCGACGAGGGAAGTGGCTACGGTAGCGCCGATCAGGCGGACGCGGTTGGAGTTTTTCACATTGGCTCCTGTGTTTGAATTCTGGTCTTAGCCTTACCGGAAGCTGAAGTGGAAGGCAGACCTAACACTAAAACCCGCCCTAAAATTTTTCAAGCAAGTTCTTAAATGAAATTTAGACAAATGTCGGCGTGAGCAAATTCAACGCTTTCAACTGCGCATTTTCCGCCTCGCCGGATTGAGGCTCAACCATCACTTTACCCCCATCCGGGGAGGTGGCTACTCTAATTGGCCACCCATACACGGAGGAGAGGATTTGATCGGTATACACCGCTTCCACGCCTCCACTAGCTGCAACTTTGCCATCAGCCAAGCAGACTATTCGATCGCAGTAGTGAGCAGCAGCATTGAGGTCATGTAGCACAACAACCACGGCAGCGCCACCCCGAGCCATTCCTTGGACCAAGCCAAGAGCTTGCTCTTGATGGCCGATATCCAGAGCGGCAGTTGGCTCGTCTAACAACACCACGGGAGTTTGTTGCGCTAATACACGGGAAAGCGCGACACGGGCCCTCTCACCTCCAGAAAGGGTCATAATGTCCCTCTCGGCGAGGTGGCTCACCTCGGTGACCGTTAGGGCCGCATCTATAAGCTCATCGTCGTTACCCGTGTGCGCTGTCCGAGACCACGGGCGCCGTCCCATGGCAACCACATCACGAACCAAAAACGCAAAGGAAACTGAGACATCCTGAAGCATTACTGAGCGTCGCCGAGCTAGCTCCAAAGAAGAAGCTTGCCGCACATTCATTCCACAAACCCGAACCTCCCCGGAATCGGGAATAAGGTCGCCACTGAGTGCTGCCAATAGGGTGGACTTTCCAGCCCCATTTGGCCCAATTAAACCAAGGACTTCACCGGGATAAGCCTCGATCGAAACATCGTTCAATAATTTTCTGCCGCCAATGGACACACTCAGGTTGCGTGCTTCAAGCAATGCTGTCATCGTCTTCCCTTCATAAGCATGCGACGAAGAAGGATAAAGAATGTTGGGCCACCAACCAGTGCGGTAAAGATACCGATTGGAAGATCTGCGAAAGGGATCACCGTACGAGCGGCAATATCAGCCAAACCAATAAGAACCGCACCAGTTAGCGCTGAAGCTGGCAGCAAAATTTTATTTGCAGGCCCTGTTATCGTCCTTAATAAATGGGGAACAATCAGACCAACGAACCCGATGAGGCCTGCATAAGCCACTGCACCAGCAGTCAGTAGTGTTGACGCACCAATGGCGATAATCCGCAAACGACTTACATTGATACCGATATGACCGGCCGCTTTATCTCCGAGTGCTAAGACATCCAGCTGACCACCCAATTGGAACGACACGATGAGTCCAATGAGCACAACCACAAGTACCACTGACACATGCTTCCATTGCGCGCCATTCAGTGAGCCCATTTGCCAGAAGATAATTTGTTCACGGTTGGTTGTCGGCGCGAGGTACACCATGATCGAGATAATCGCGCCAGCAACCGCATTGATCGCAATACCTGTCAAAATCAGGTTAATCACGTGAACTTTACCGTCATGCCGAGCGAGTTGATACACTACAACGGTGGTAAGCACAGCTGTAATAAAGGCAGCCAGCGGAACCGTGGAAGCTCCGAAGAGAGTGATATTGAAAACAATGGCGATTGCGGCGCCTACACCAGCGCCCGCAGTCACACCAATAACACTAGGTTCCGCCAGTGGGTTAGCGAACACCGCTTGCATAAGCGCACCACTGACGCCAAGTGCTGCACCTACCAGCAGCCCGAGGACCAGCCGGGGAAGGCGGATTCGCCAGACTACTGACTCCGTAAGTTCTCCACTTCGCGGACCAGCAGCAAGGATGCTGGGAATATCGCGTAGTGGAACGGTAAATTGACCAACAACGATGCTGAACATCACTGTCACGAGTAGCAGCACTGTAAGTCCAATAAACAGCACTACTCGACGCCGCGTCCGCGCAGCAATCACCGACCCTTCAGGTGGTGATGATTGAGTACCAGACCCAACTTTCTCCACGGCAGGTGCGCTCACTGAGTCTGCTCCGGGTTATATAGTGCCTGGGCAGTGCGCAGCAAAACTTCACCAGTTTGCGGACCGAACGATAGCGATGCGCCATCTGGAACGGTAATCACGCGCTTATTCATACCCGCTTTGGTTTGAGCGACACCTGGACGTTCAAGCAGCCCTTCAATACCGCCAGTAGATTCCAGGCCTTCTTCCATCATGATGAACACATCTGGATCAATCTTTGCCAATGCCTCGGCGTTCGCTGGCGAGGCTTCATTCAAACCATTTTCGGCCGCGACGTCGATACCGCCGACGCCTTCGATAAGATCTTGCGCTCCACTACCTTCACCAAGGATAAAGAACACACCACCATTGCCGCGGGCATAGAGGAACGCCATTCGGAGAGGTTCGTTCGGAACCAACTTCTTAATCGCCTCACGGTCTTTGTTTGCGTCTTCAACGCTCCGATCAGCAAGTTTCTGGGCAATATCTGACAGGCCCACTACACCACCGAGGTCAAGAATGTCCTGACCAATCGATTCAATTGTGCGGGTGGGCTCCATAACAACCACCGTCACTCCGGCGTCACGAATTTGGTCGATCGCTTCGCGGGGGCCAATGGAATGATCCACAATCACCAAAGTTGGGTGCAGTTCCAGCACTGCCTCCACATTGATATTGTGTCCACCTTGGGTTACTACAGGCCGATCCTTGAGTACTTCCTCGGTAGAGGAAACTGTACGGCCCACGATATTGTCCGCCAGGCCCAAACCTGTCAGCGTTTTGGTGTAGGTACCGTAAAGATCCAGTGCCAGAATTCGGGAAATATCATCAACAACCACGTCGTAGTTGTCCGCATCTGTAAGTTCCACGGGCAGTTGTGGTTCAACGTTTTCTGCTACCGGAACAACATCTCCGATACTTTCAACTTTGCTCACCCCAGTAAACGAACGAGGGTCCTTGAGCGATCCAGCATCAGGCAGTGAATCCCGAAGGTTACTTGAAGAACTCTGCGGAGCTTCATCCCACGACGCACACCCAGTGAGGGTCATTGTCAAAACCGCTACACTTGCAACCACAGCACGTGCGAAAGTTCGTCCGAATCGGCGATTCGAACCGGGCAAATTTAGGTAAGTCAAAGCACACCTTTCGATTGATACGAGGTAACCCGTTAGAGTGGACTACCTCGAAGCAGGATGGCGAACAACAAGTTGCGAGAGGCTACCGCCAGCCACCACAAAAGCTGCAAGAATCAGCAGTACAGAGGTGGTAAACGATGGCTTTTCATAACCAGAAGCGTTCGCATTCTTGATCTTAAAATTACCGTCGTTAGTGTAGCCTTCGCTATCCCCGTCTCCACCTTCGCCAGCGAGCCGAGCCGCAATACCGGGGCCTGACGTCTTTTTCTCAGCATTATTTTTCTTGTCTTTTTCGGTTTTCTTTGCGGCATTGGCCGCAGTAACCCCGGCACGTCCTCCTGCTGCCGCCGCGCCACCGCCAGCACCACCAGAAGCAGCTGCGCCTTGGCCTGCAACGCATGTTGCTTCGCCACCAAGAGTGGCACTAAAACTCACCGGATCTAGTTCAGTACCTTCAGGATAGAACTCCGCGAATGCAGCAGAGCCAGCACTGGTTAAGAAAGCTGACGCAGTACCGCTCGCAGATGAATCAGTGACATCCACCGAACCGAAATTCAAAGAAGCCAACGCAACACGTCCATAATCGGAATGATTCCCTTCCATGTCGCTGGAGCTGACCTCAGCGATCAGGGAACCAGAACCGCCGGACCACTGAATTTCCAAATCAGAAATCTTAAGATTCAACAGACCGTCGTGGCCGGTAAAGTGCATCGATCCTGGGAAATATACAGAACCGGTGCCTTTTTCTTTATCCACCGCACCTGAATTTCCCGCGAAATGGAACTCACCATTGCCGTGGTCAACACCACTCAAGGACCACGAACCTTTTGCAATAGAACCGGTGATGTAGGCCTGGAAGGATTGCTTCACACCCCAACTAGCTTGCGCTTGTTGCACACCAAGCGAGTCACTTGCTGTACATACATCGGTACCACTTGCACCTGCTACAGCCCCACCTCCAGCTGCAGCACCACCACCGCCGCCAGCAGCCGGAGCATTACCAGCTCCACCCCCACCGCCGGCAGCGCCTCCACCGGCACCTCCTCCCGGCTTGGCCCCGCCAACGCCAGTTCCACCACCAGTTCCACCGCCGGCACCACCGCCTCCGGTACCGCCGGTAGCTTTCTTATCGCCACCAGAGTTTTTATCCCCACCGGTGACTCGATCCGTAAATTTCTCAGTATTAGTGATCAACTTATCGGCACTCGTCAACAAGTTGTTCATTGCATTCAGGTATTCCGTAGTTTCTTTTAAGAATCCTAGAGTTCCACTTGATTTTTTCCCGGAACCACTAGTGCCACCACCGGTAGAGCCCCCACCTGAGCCGACACCGCCAGTAGCACCGCAACCAATTTCGCCTGCTACCGCGTCCGCAGATTCACCAGCTTTATACTTGGGTTGCTTTAAGAACAACTCATATCCACCATCAGTGAAGGACGTGGTGCTATCTAAAGTGACAATTCCGTTGGTAAAATCAAATTCTTGGCCAAGATCGAACTCCACAATGGTTTGATCCGTGCGACTCACAGAGCTCGGAGTCGCACCAGGAACCAAGTCCTCTACTTCGTTGCTTGTGTAGTCAACAACAACCCCCACCCGGGATCCATCAACATCGAGCCTGAAGTTGGTGATCTCCATGTCGAGCGTACCACCGTGTCCAGTAAAGTGAACACCGCCAGCGAGTGGGATGATTCCTTTGGAACGATCTTCCGCCTGAACATCATTTATCCTAACTGGGAAAACAATTTGATAATCGTCACTTGAAGGTGTTCGACCATTGTCACTAGCATCACCCAGCAGAGTCATTTCTCCCTTAGCAGCACCTTCAGTGATATAGCTGCGGAAACTCTCCTTAATCCCCCAGTTAAACGTCCCTCCGAAGTTTTCACACACCGCAGCCGCTGCACTCGCAACGGGGGCGGACGTGATGAAGGTTGCTGGTACGACGGTTAAACAGGCTGCGGCCGCGACTGTTGCAGCTGAGAAAACTCTTTTTGCGGTGCGCAGGTGGCGGACAGTCATAGCAGGAATAACTCCTATTGTATTACGAACAACTAAGGAAACGATCAACATTTAGACAATCGCCTTAGCCTAGCCTTAGAAAAACAATTGAGACTAGAATAACCTAACTTAAGAATGTTCCTTCGAAAACCCCCAAGTTCGAGCATCCCCTCCATTCGAGGTAGCTCTTTCCTACTACTACGATCATGATGACCAAACCTCAATCTGAGCACCTATCTTTGCTCTACCCAGATATCGATCCCTCCCGCCCTGTACCACCCACCTATGTCGAGCGGTTTTCGCTCACACTAGCGGCTGCGGTATTGGCGTTCGGAGCGGCAGCAGGCGATCTTATTGTTATGGCCGCGGGCCTAGTCTTGGTGCTGTTTGCAGCAATTGCCCCAGCACTCAAAACTCAACGTCGCGTCCGCAACGAAGCCCGCGCTCGCTTCCCTGACGCTGGTTGGGCAGAAGACACCCCACCGCTGATTCCACTCGCCATCTCATACCCGATCACCTGGCTGTTTATTATTGCCGTGGTTGGCGCAGCGTTGTGGTTTGTTCCAGAGAAGTTCACATTGTGGGGCGCCGCAGCCGCAGCGATGGTCACAGCACTTCTCGTTTGGTTCATGCCGGGCCTCTCCCCCATTTGGACGCCGAAGAAACAACCTGTGAAAACTCCTGCCACAGAAGCCGATACTGTGGAGTTCCCCGCTGGGCAGGAGAGATTCGAGGCTGCGGTCCCATCGAAAGGCACTCCAATGGACTAGACAGAGCTGTACGTCTAGAATCGGGGGAATCATTGTTTCCCCAGTAGAAAGACCAGCTTGATGATTTCTCTCGCCCCTTCAGGTGAACTGGCTTTTCAACCAATTGGTGATTTCACAACCGAAGCTGGCGCCGTAATCCGTGATGTGACGGTCGCGTACCAGCGATGGGGCGAAGTGAATGAAGACGGCAGCAATATCATCCTCGTTGAGCATGCACTCACTGGGGATTCCAACGCTGTGGAATGGTGGGGCGAGATTATCGGCCCTGGTAAGGCGCTGGATACTGAGAAGTTCTGCGTGATGTGCACGAACGTTATTGGTGGCTGCAAGGGAACCACCGGGCCGTCGTCCGCACACCCTGATGGTGGTTTTTGGGGGTCGCGTTTTCCCGCCGTCTCTATTCGTGACCAAGTTTCCGTAGAAAAGCTGTTTCTCGACGCTCTGTCCATCCAGCACATCTTCGCAGTTGTAGGTGGCTCCATGGGAGGCGCCCGCACATTGGAATGGACATTAATGTTCCCCGAGACAGTTGCATCTGCGTTGGTACTCGCAGTGTCGGCTCGTGCTAGTGCTTGGCAGATCGGCATTCAGGCCGCCCAGATCACCAGCATTGAAAATGATCCTGCCTGGCAGAATGGTGATTTCCACGGCACCGGCAATGTCCCCTATGACGGCATGGCCACGGCTCGTCGCATTGCGCACCTCACCTACCGTGGTGAATTGGAAATTGATGAGCGTTTCGCCGCAGATGCCCAACACAGTGAGAATCCTCGCGGCGCGTTCCGCGACCCCAATCAGCGCTTCGCTGTGGTGAGTTACTTGGATTACCAGGCAAAACGCCTGGAAGAGCGGTTCTGCCCTGGTTCCTATGTCATCCTTACGGAGGCTTTGAACCGGCACGATATCGGTCTTGGGCGCGGTGGCCTGAATAAAGCTCTTGCCTCATCACAGGTACCCACCATGGTGGTGGGGGTGGATACCGATATTCTGTACCCCTACCACCAGCAGGAACACCTCTCACGCAACTTGGGAAATCTGATTGGTATGGCCAAGATCGTGTCCCCCGTTGGTCACGATGCGTTTCTTACTGAGACTCGCCAGCTCAACCACATTATTCGGCGGTTTATTTCGCTGGCGTCCTAGCTTCCCAGGGAGTCAACCGTTCCTGCGAGGAACACCATCATGCCGCCCACTGCCGTGCAGAAGAGGGCGTCGAATTTCTGCGATCGAACAGCCAGCACGCCAAGCTGTTCACCATCGCAGGTTAACCGGAGTCCGGCGAGCCATAGCAAGCAGCATCCCAAGGTGAAGGTCGATCGTCGCCAGTGGTCGGTGGCGAGGAATCCGCAAGCAACAACAAGCCCCACAAGAAATACGAAAAAGCCTACACGCTGCAGCTTCGGCGGAAGTGACGATGGCCGAGCATCTCTATCGTGGGGGTTTGCACTCACAATCCGGCCAACTTTTCCGCACGTTCGACCACATTACGGACCAAAAACGCACGTGTTAACGGGCCAACTCCGCCCGGGTTGGGAGATAGGTAACCAGCGACTTCCCAGACGTCAGGGTGCACATCGCCAAGCAGTTTGCCATCACAGCGCGAGACCCCAACATCGAGCACTGCGGCACCTGGCTTCACCATATCGGCGGTAATCATGTGTGGTTGCCCGGCAGCCGCAATAATGACGTCCGCTTCGCGGGTTTCAGCAGCCAGATCCTTGGTACCTGTATGGCACAACGTCACGGTTGCGTTTTCGCTTCGACGCGTCAGCATCAGCCCAATTGGCCGGCCCACCGTAACACCGCGGCCCACAACAACGACTTTCGCGCCGTCGAGATCCACGCCGAACCGCCGCAACAAATGGATGGCGCCGTTTGGGGTGCACGGCAGCGGCCCCGGCTCGTTTAACACAAGTTTTCCAAGGTTCACCGGATGCAAACCGTCAGCATCTTTGGCGGGGTCGATGCGCTCCAGCACCATGTTTTCATTGAGGTGCTTCGGCAGCGGCAACTGCACAATATAGCCAGTGCATTCGGAGTCGGCGTTCAGCTCATCGATCACCGTAAGGAGGTCTTCTTGGCTGATGTCAGCGGGCAAATCCCTACGTATTGATCGAACTCCTATTTGTTCGCAATCGCGATGCTTCATTTTCACATAGGAGTGGCTTGCGGGGTCGTCGCCAACAAGCACCGTGGCCAGCCCAGGGGTTACACCGCGTTCACGCAGCGCGGCCACGCGGGCGGCAAGGTCAGCAAAAATCTCGTCACGGAACAAATTTCCGTCTAAAGTTTTGGCAGTCACAGCCGCCATTATTCCAGAAGCCCACAGCAAACAACATGTTACTTCTCAGCTTCCGTATCGACGCCGCGCCCATGCTCGGCGTAGGCGGTAAACGCGACGTCGGCAAGCTCCGTACCAGCGCCGTCATATAAATTCAGCGTTGCCCGCGCGCCCTGGTCCAATAATTCCGATGTGGTGGCGCTGTACTTCGCAATAGCCACCGTCACGAGCGGGACGTCGAGTTGCCGCAACACCCGCAGCGCATCAAGGTTCGCACTGTGCTCCGGCATGGCCAGCACAATCAACTCCGGGTGCCGCTCCCGAGCCCGCAACCGCATCCACAATTCCGGATCGGTCGCATCCCCTTGAAACACCTTAAAGCCCCGATCCCGCAGCGCCTCAATTCGGTCCTGGCTAAACTCAACGCCAGCGACCTTCATCCCATATTTTTTCGTCAGCCTCGTATAGGCACCAGCCCCCACCCTGCCCATGCCAAGCACCATGGCATCAAGCCCTTCAACATTGATGGGGCGTTCACCCTTGGCCAGGCGATCCACCGGCAACTCCGGAACCCACGGCACAATTCGGTCCATAAGCCACCCAACCCGCAGCTTGGCCAGCGAACACGCCACAAAGCTACCCGCAACCGCGAGCGCCATAATCTGCAGCCACGAATTCGAAAGCATCCCCGCTTGCACCGCAATCGCAGTAACAATCAACCCGAACTCCGAATAGTTGCTGAGCACCCCGGCGGAGAGCGTCGAAGTCCTGTGCGACATGCCCATCCGATACAGCATCACCACAAACAACAGCGACTTAATTGGCAACAGCAGAAGCAGAACGCCTGCCGTAATAAACCCTTGTAGATCAGGCACACCACCCAAGCCAATTTCAATAAAGAAACCAACGAGGAGCAATTCCCGAACACTGGTCAAAGCCTCAAACATACGTTCAGCGATTGGGTGGGCGGACAAGATAAACCCAGCCAACAACGAGCCCAGCGAACCACTCAACCCCGCCAACTCAAACAACGCATACGAGGCAACCGCCAGCGTAACCCCAGCCAGCACCAGCAAATCAATGCGATAAATATGGTCCGGGAACTTCCGCACCAACGGTCGCAACAGCGGCAACAATATAAACGCCGCCGCCCAAGGCTCCGGCGTCCGTCCCGACGCCCCGACCAAAAAGGCAACCGCAATAATGTCCTGCAATACCAGCACACCAATAGCAATCATGCCCACCACTGAGCGCGTGCGACCAGTCTCATCCAACACTGCCATCACAAATACAGTCGATGAAAACGAACAAGCCAGCCCCAGCAAAAACACCGAACTCCAGCTTGTTTCCGTAATCATTGCCAACTGGCTCGCCCCCGCCAAGATCAGCGCAAACACCACCGTGGTAAACACCGCATGCCCCAGCGTGGTCCCAATAATACGAATCCGCGCAATCATCTTCGGATCCAAATGCAGGCCAATGGTGAACAACAGCACCGTCACACCGAGATCCCCCACAGCATCAATGCCTGGTAGCTCCGTCACCCCCACCGCACTCAACGCGAAACCCGCACCAAGAAATCCAACCAACGGCGGCAAACGCAACATCGACGCGCCCAACCCACCAAGAATGGCGAAGATCGAGGCAATGAGTAACTCTGGTGGCATGGTACAAGATTTTACGTGGTCCAAATAACATCCACTATCTAGGCATCTGCCAAGATAACCACTATGACTACAACACCGCACGGCTGCCCGATCCACGTCATCTTCGATCAGCCCTGCATCCCGCCGAACACCGGCAACGCAATTAGAATGTGCGCAGGTACCGGGGCACATTTACACCTTGCTGGACCTCTCGGCTTCGACCTCGCCGAGAAAAACTTAAAACGGGCGGGCCTGGACTATCATGACCTGGCCACCGTCAGCGTTCACGAAAACCTGCAAGCCTGCCTTGATACTCTCCCGGATGCCAGAGTGTTCGCCTTCACTGCTAAAGCACCAACGTTTCACACGGACGTACAATGGCAACCCGGCGATGCCCTCCTTTTTGGTACGGAACCGAGTGGCCTCGACGAATACGCCCTCAACCATCCGCGGATCACCCAACGCGTGCGGATCCCCATGCGGCCGGCCCGTCGATCACTCAACCTTTCGAATGCGGCGGCGATTGCGACCTTTGAAGCATGGCGACAGCTGGGATTCACGGGCGCGGTATGAGGGCCGATGGGGCACGGCTCCGAGAAACCGAAGATTAGTTTTCCGTCACATTGATTGCCCACAAGCTGGTTTCGGCCAGGGTCACTTCCTGATCGGCGACACGAAGCAGGCGGATGCCAGGGTAGGGTGTGGCGGCCACAGTAATTCGGACACCAGGGCGAACTCCGTGGTCAGCGAGGTATCGTAGCAACTCGGGATCTCGATCGTGGATCCGATCCACCACCGCAGATTCCCCTACCGCAAGATGACCAACGTCTCGCAGCCCGATGGTTTCTACAATGCCATCACCATTAGGGATTGGATCTCCGTGCGGGTCACGGGTCGGGTGCCCCAGAAGCGCATCAAGCCGGGTGACAAAAATATCGGAAACAGCATGTTCGAGCCTGTCGGCTTCGTCGTGCACTTCGTCCCAGGTGTACCCGAGGGTGGTGTGAAGAAATGTTTCAATGAGGCGATGGCGCCGAACCATAATCATGGCCAATTCGCGCCCCTGCTCGGTGAGGGAAATGCCCCCGTATTTGGGATGGTCGAGCAGTCCCCGCTCGGTAAGGCGTTTGATTCCCTCGGAAGTGGTGGAGGGTTTTTGCGCCATCAGTTCGGCGATGTCGCTGAGGCTTGCGGGTTTGCCAGTACGTTCGCACAGGTCCCAAACTATTTTGAGATAGTCTTGCGTTTTTTCTGGTAACTGGCTGACATCCATAGGCATGAGTCTAATGGAAACGTCGCACCCATGATTGCGCACTGGTGCACAACATGTAGAACACACCGGCAGCGATAGCGATCATGCCACCCACGGATAGGTCCAGCAGCACACCAGCACCCAATCCCACCACGCTAATAACGACGCCAGCGACCGCCGACCCCACCAGAAACACCCCGGTGTGCGAGACCCACCGTTTTATTCCTGCGGCCGGGGCTGCAAGAAGCGCAATCGAAACAATCGTTCCCACTGCGGGGATCACTACGACAACACAGGCCACGATTAATCCAAGGATCAAGATCTCTGCTTGGGCCGTCGAAAAGCCTGCCGCACGGAAACCTGCGGAATCGAAGCATGCAAACATAAGGCGATCACCATATCGGAGCAGAATCGAAAGAGTTATCGCGAGAATGAGCGCGGCCGCCCAGACGTCAGTTTCGCGGACGGTGAGAATAGAACCCGTAAGAAAACCTTCAATTTTCACTGGCAGCGGAGCGAACCATTTTGCGAGAAAATAACCGAGCGCAAACCCAAGAGTGATAATCATTCCGGCCGCCGCCTGGGACGACTGCCCCGGTATTCGAGCCAATGCGTACATCAGTGCGGCTAGCGGAATACACATCGCCGCAGCGCCGATAAACAGTGCGGTTGAAAGCTCCCATCCCAATGCGCCGGCCGCCACCACGCCAAGGACCGCGCCTGGAAATGCCCCATGCGTCACAGACTCCGCAAAAAACACGCGCCGCCGCAATACCGCAAGCGCACCTACCAAGCCGCACAGCGCACCAATAATAACTGCTTCCACCAAGGGAAGACGCACGATTTCCCACATCGATGTCACGATTTCACCACCCGAAACCTCGGTAACAACCACCGCAACACAACTGCGATGCCGTACAGGCCACATAAAGACAGCGCCACCGTTGCTTGTGGAGAAATTGGGCCTTGAATATGCAGCGAAAGCAATCCAAAATATCCGCCCAAAATACCGATCCCGATCGCCAACGGAACCATAGATCGAATATTTGTTGCTATGAGCCGGGCTGCCGCGCCGGGCACAACGAGATACCCAATTACCAACAACACACCGATCGCTGAGGACGCCGCGACCACGACAGCCGCAATCGCGGCATTCATACATACGTCCATCAGGAACACATTGACCCCAGCAGCACGTGCACCGGGGGCATCAAATGCGATAAACACTTGGCGCTTCCACGTGATGGCCAGCAGCACAAGAGCAAACAAACAGACGATCACGGCGTCGCGAAGCCGTACTTCGGTCACCTCCAATAAACGTCCGAACATCAGTGCTTCCAGTTGACCGGAACGGTCACCGAATTTCAGCGACATCACCACACCGAGTGCAAAGAATGTTGTAAGTACCACGGCAGTACCAGCCTCAGAAGCGGAACGCGCCATGACCAGGAACAATGTGACCACAATTGCAACTACTGCTGCGCCCGGGATAATCCAATCGACGCCTCCAAACACCGCACCTGCAACCACGCCAGGAAATACAGAATGCACCATCGCTTCGGAATTAAATTCGAGACTCCGAAGGTTCACAAGGACGCCCACAATACCTGCAGTGATACCCAGCACGACGAGCAGAAGAAACGGTCGAAACACGAACGGAACATCCGAAACGGGCGCAAGAAAAGGAACTGCCAGACACAATTGGCGGAATTGTTCAAGCACGCCAACCTCCGCCGTATGCACGTTCAATATTGGCATCAGAGAGAGCTTGTTCACGGGAGCCAAACGCGATTTGCTCGCCCGCCAGCAAGGCAACTTTCTCACATGTTTCTTCGGCAAGACGGAGATCGTGCGTGGAGGCGACCACAGCAACACCTTGACTCTTGGCGTCCTGGATGGTTTCCAACAGTGCCACCCGATTGGGCTCATCGAGACCGTTCATGGGTTCGTCTAGCAAAATGAGCACTGGATCGCAGACCAACGCCCGTGCCAGCAGGACACGTTGGCGTTGCCCGCCGGAAAGGTCACCGAATCGTCTGGTGGCTTTATCTAACAAATCGACCCGCTCAAGTGCCGCGTCAACACGTGGGCGACGGTGCTTTTTGCGCATACCAAGCAAACCCATTTCCACAACCTGACGCACGGAAATCGGGAACGTTAGGTCTAAATCCGCAGATTGCGGTACATAACCTAGGCGGCCAGGCTTGCGATTCATTGTTCCGCCAACAAGGCGAACTTCGCCGAGTATTCCGCGGAGCAAGGTTGTCTTTCCGGCGCCATTTGGCCCGATGAGGGCCAACGCCTCACCTGGGAACACTTGGCCGTTGACGCCGGAAAGAACGGGAGTTGCAGCATATGCGAAGGAGGCTTGCTGAAACTCCAGTGTTGGCTGGATCATGAAAGTTCTTTCGGAAGCTCCGCAGGTTTGCCATCCCAAGCTTTCACCAAGGTACTGACATTGTGAACGATCGAACTAATGTAAGTTTCGCCCTCAGATCCAACCGGACCAAGAGAGTCACCGTAGAGTGCATCGTCGCCGATGACGGCCTTCACCCCGGCCGCTTTTGCGATGGCTTCAATGGACTTGGAGTTATTGGAATTTTCGGCGAATAGCGCAACAGCACCAGACTCTTTTACCTGCTCAGAAGCTTTACGGATGTGCTCTGCGGTAGCGTCCTGCTGTTCATTGAAATCCGATAGTGCGGCACCGACGAATTCGATGTCATAAGCGTTGGAAAGATATCCAAACGCATCGTGCGAGGTGAACAGGACCCGATGTTTCTTATCTACTGAGTCAAATGATTCTTTCGCCCAGGAGTCCAAGGTAGAAAGTTTCTTCTGATACGCATCGACCTGCTTTTCAAACGTTTCTTTAGAATCAGGCGCCACCTCAGACAAAATCGAACCAATGTTCGCTACCTGCACTGAGGCATATTTCGGATTCGTCCAAACGTGCGGGTCGTAGCGGAACTCCGCTTCCTCGCCCGGCTCGGGGGCGAACGGCCACTCCTCAACATCCACTGCGGATTCGCCACGCGAAACCTTATATGAAAGATCCTGTTCTTTCTTTTCCTGCGCGGCAAGATCATCCTTGTCCGCCGCAGACAAGACACCCGTGGTCACACCGAGCGTGCCATGGAATCCTGAGGATGAAATTGCGTCATCCAGGAAGTGCTCCAAATCGACACCATTAACGAACAACACATCAGCGTCTGCCAATGCGCTCATCTGTTCACGGGTCATCTCATGATCGTGCGCGGAAGCGTTTGGAGCCAACAAGCACGTTAGTTCTAATTGATGCTCTGCTGCCTCATTTTCTTTGGTGGTTTTCCCCGCGGCATCGGTCCGCGTAAATCCAAGTTCTCCACCAGAGGCGATCTGCGTAACGTAGTCGCAAATCTGAGTGGTAGAGGCGACTACTTTTACCGCACCTGATGAAACTGCTTCAGCAGCATTATTTTCTGCTGGCGCGCCACACGATACCAATAAAAATGACGCAACAGGAATTGAAAGAAGTAGTTTTTTCCTACTCATTGGAGCCATGACCTCACAAAATACAAACGCTCAACAAACAACAACTGCAAGTTCAGCCGTATTGTATACGAGATTCCACCCTTGCAAAAGCTAAAGTTTCAGGACGTTGAACTTTATGCTTCATGCACGGTCGCGGCGTCGAGAAGCGGCCCACGGAAAAGTACAATTACCAGCGCTAATGCAACCAGCGCCAACGCTGCGGGCCAGAGATTCGCGGGCTCCCCCACGAACATCAAACCCCAATTCACCCCATTGTGGGCGATGATCGCAGTCACAATATTGCCCCTATTGAAGTTCGCCAACCATGAAAGCACGATTGACAGCGCCAATACCAACACAAAATAGGAGGCCAGATGCGATACACCAAACCCGTCCGAGTCCCAATCATCAACTAAAAACAGCGGCGCATGCCAACAGCAATGCACAATTCCCAATAACACTGCCGCAACCAATGGGTGCCACCGTCGCTGCATTAACGGCAGCGCAACACCCCTCCAACCAGGCTCTTCTTGGAGTGGGCCCCCGATAAAGAATAGTAAAT
>JAUMZC010000052.1:0-3477 GCA_030528295.1 Corynebacterium sp. | reverse complement strand
ATACAGCGGAATAACTGCGCTCAATGACCCAGCAGCAACGCCCACTCCAAAAATGAAAACATAAGCACAAATAATAACTAGAGGCACACCAACTAATGACACAACATATGTCGCCGGATGCGCCTTCCAATGGAACATTCGTGACCAAAGTTCACGAACTCCTCGCCTTCCCCGAAGCCAAAAACTCACCAAGAATGCGGCGAGAAATGGCCCAGCAAACAGTCCAGCCTGGTTCCATAATGCAACTTCACCAAATGACAGCTTGACAGGTATCAGGCCCAAACCATTTTGCGAAAGCCACATTGGACTCCACAGCACCCATGACCCGAGGTATGAGATCAATATAAACACAGCTAAGGGATGCGAGCGGCACCAAGCAGACATACTGTTCATACTCACTATGTTAGTGAGCGTGTTCGCTTCAGGATTAGCGCAACAGAGGCAGTTTCCGGCCGCGCAATTCGTACATCAGTTGTTCGGAATCTGCCGGGTCAAGATCGTGGGCAGTCATTCGAACCGGCCCACCAACCAAATCAAGCCGCACTGAATCAAGTTGGAACAACCGCTGCACCGGGCCGCGGGCACGCGTGAGCTCCTGAATATGAGAAGGATGAATAATTTTGACGCAGCGGCCAAACCGTCCCTCATGAAGAATCACAGCATGTTCCAGCAAGGTCACAGCCTGCCTGGAAAAATCAATCGGAGAAACCCAACGTGCCCGGCGCGGGCTTAAGTAATTGGGTTTACAAAAGCCTTCTGGCGCCGCAAACTCATCCACTTCCGCCACAGACAAAGGCGAAATCACAGACACCAATGCCAGCACTTGGTCACGTGTGCCCACCGGCAATAACCGCATAGTTCCAGCGTGTTTGTCTTTGCTTGAGTAACCCGCAATGGATACATCGACGCACCACCAACCCGTAATACGCCACAACATTGATTGCCGGATGCGTACTCCATGGATCCGCTCAACGGGAATGGATTGTCGCCGTTTGTCTGCAAGCCCGTAACTCACCTGCAGCAGGTTGCCATCGAGCATGGCATTGAACTTCCAGCTTCTATCAATAACGTCCCAGGTTTTTGGCAATAAACCGATCAACGCAGGAAACACCACGGCGTAACCACCGGGAATGAAGCTAAACATCAATGCAGGCACGAGCACAACGCCCACTGTGAGTGCCGACGCCACCAGGCTGCGGGTAATTGGGATCGGCGGGATTATCTCCACCGCGCCCTGCCGCGGCACCGAAGCAATCTCATACTCATCAGACGCGCTTATCGACGTCCCGGGCGCCCGTTCACGCAGAATTTCGTCACGCAATTCATGGGCTTGCTGTTTTTTAAGGTAGGCAATTTTAATCACCGAATCATTGCCACCAGCAGTTTCAACCCGAACAGCAGCGACGCCAAACACCCGCGAAATCACATTTTCTATGACGTCAACCGCCTGGATCCGATCCAGGCGCGCGGATCGAACCTTAGTACTAAAAACACCGCTCTTGACCGAGATTTCCTCGTCATCCAGCCGAAAACCATATGCGCGCCACCACAATTCGGAAATGCCCCACACAACCAAACAAGCTGCGATGAATCCCCCCACGACCGTCAAAAACCCCGACAGCGAAAACCCACCCGCACCGTACAGGTATAGCCAAAGCGACCAGAGTTTATCCTCATTTAAATTGAACAAGAGCATCGCGATTATTGCAATGATTACTTGCCAAAACAATAACAGCGGAGTAATTCGATGAACCCGGCGATATTCGCTCATAATCCACTCATTCTTTCACGCGCTTTGACTGCCAATCTGTCACGTAATGCATCCGCTTCAGTTGCGGGAAGCCCTTGAATTTCTGAATCTGAAGTTGAAGACGCCGTATGCAATTCCACCGTTTTTAAACCAAATAACTTAGCTATCGGACCGGCAGTCACATCAACAAATTGAATTCTGCCATATGGAACTACGGTAAAATTATGCCAATACTTGCCTTTTGAGATCAGCAGCTCATCTTCAGTTTCAAGCCACCCCAAATTCTTTACCTGCAACGGAATAAGCCACAGCAACCACAATCCAAGAAACGCGAAGAATCCAGCCGCAATATAAAACCACCAACTCAACCAAACCGCACTCACGATCGAAGCCACACACAGCAGCACACACCAGGGCAACGTGGCTACGTAACGTGCTTTTACCAGGTTGTTAGAAACTGGGCGCAAGGCAGAACTCATAGTGAAAGTATGCCATTTCTAGCCCCTTACCCAACAACCCCCTAATCTGTGCGCCTCCCGTCTGTACACCACATCTAGCCTGGTGGCAGAAAATACAAACAATTAACATTTTGCCTAATGCAAGATTCGAACAGTTTTTATAGTTAAACGCTAACATTGTAATCGAAGAAAATTTCGTAGCGGAAATGCTGAAGTTTCAACTTCGTATTACACTTGTTTATTGGCGATTCAATCAATGATTCACAACAACGCCTCATACAAAACAATTCTTTGAGCACCTCGGGGGCCACAGCAAACACGAAGATGTCTACCGTAACGCCAAAAAAGTTCCATGTTATTCACCATTTTCAAAGCTCACGATCCATAATGACACTGGAAGGGATTCAACGTGAATGTAGTTCGTTGTAACAAGGTTCGGCGTCAGTTTGGCGCAATAACCGCGTTAAATGACGTTTCCTTCCACGTTGAAGAGGGTGAAATTTTTGGCTTCTTAGGGCCACAAGGGTCCGGTAAAACAACACTTATTCAATGCTTGCTCGGGCTCGATCAACCTACTTCGGGGGTTATTGAAATATTCGGCCACCACCCAGTTACAGACCAGCACGTTCTGGCACCTCGGGTTGGTTACACACTGCACGCACCAGCACTCATCCCTAGGCTTTCTGTTTCTGAAAATATGCGATTCTTTTCCTCCCTCTACAGCAAAGCCGTCCCATGGCAAGCATTGCTCACGTCGCTTGGCCTCGAGGACGTGAAGCGAACAAAAGTTCAACGCCTTCCGCAAAATCAGCAGCAAAAACTATCGATTGCACTTTCATTTCTGCACCAACCTGATCTTCTCCTCCTCGATGAATTCAGCAATTATCTCGACCCACAAGAATGCAGGGATATTTGGGAAGCAATTAATACAATGTGCGATTACGGAACAACGGTCATCATTACCACCCGAAACCTTGAAGAAGCCGAACGCCGTTGCGATCGAGTCGGTCTTCTGGATAACGGCACGTTACTCACCGTAGGAACTGTGAGCAGTCTCATTCGCGGATATGTTGGGGAATCATCGGCCTTCTTGTCCCTTGACCAACCGCTGGGCCCGCAAGTGCATTTGGAAGATATTGCTGGCGTCACGCGCATTGTTCAGGAAGGACTTTCCCTAACGGCACACGGTCATGGACGCTACGTTCACCGGATATTGGCGCACCTTGCGGCCCAACGAATTCAGGTCACCGAACTCGAAATTACCGAACC
>JAUMZC010000051.1:17581-19422 GCA_030528295.1 Corynebacterium sp. | reverse complement strand
ACGAACCTTCTCAATGTCCTCCGCACCCAGCGTCATTGGTGGTAACGCGCACGCCGAGTCACCCGAGTGAATACCAGCTTCCTCAATATGCTCCATGACGCCCGCGAGGTACACGTCCGTACCATCGCACAACGCGTCAACATCGATTTCGATAGCGTTATCGAGGAACCGGTCAACAAGTACTGGATGATCGCTCGTAATTTCGGTGGCACGTTCAATATAGGATTCCAGCGAGGACTCGTCATACACGATTTCCATACCGCGGCCGCCCAACACATATGAGGGGCGAACCAACACCGGATAACCAATCTTTGCGGCAACCGCACGTGCTTCCGCAAAGCTTGTTGCAGTACCAAACGCCGGGGCCGGGAGGTTTGCCTTCCGCAGCACCTCGCCAAATTCACCACGATCTTCCGCAAGGTTAATCGCCTCAGGTGTGGTGCCTACCACTGGAACACCAGCGTCACGCAAACGCTCAGCCAGACCAAGCGGCGTTTGCCCACCGAGTTGCACGATGACGCCCGCGACAGTTCCTGATTGTGCCTCGGCGTGATAAACCTCCAACACATCTTCAAAGGTCAGTGGCTCGAAGTACAGGCGATCAGCAGTGTCATAGTCAGTTGAAACAGTCTCCGGGTTGCAGTTCACCATGACCGTTTCATATCCCACACGGGACAATTCAAGCGCGGCGTGCACACAGGAGTAGTCAAACTCAATGCCTTGACCAATTCGGTTTGGACCGGAGCCGAGGATAATGACCTTTTCTTTTTCGGTTTGTGGTGCAACCTCTGATTCTGCTGCTGGGTCAAGCTCATATGCCGAATAGTGGTACGGAGTTTTCGCTTCAAACTCTGCCGCACAGGTGTCAACGGTTTTAAACACCGGGCGGATTCCCAGCGACCAACGCAACCTGCGCACCCCGTCTTCGCCAGCAAATTCGGGACGCAGCACTGCGATTTGGCGATCAGAAAGCCCAAAGAACTTCGCACGGCGCAACAGTTGTTCAGTCAACACCGGTGCATCTACCAACTCTTGGCGGAAATCAACGAGCGCCTGGAGTTCCGCCAAGAACCACGGGTCAATCCCCGATGCTGTATACACTTCTTCGATGCTGGCGCCAAGACGCAACGCAAGTTCGGCGTCGTAAAGGCGTCCTTCCGTCGGGCGCTTCAGATCTTCCAACAGGCCTTGAACATTTGTTGCATTCTCGCCAGCGAAATCAGCATCCGGGATGGTCCAGAAACCTGCCTGCTTGTTTTCCAACGAGCGCATGACCTTGCCCAGTGCGGAAATATAATTTCGGCCGAGTGACATCGCCTCGCCCACAGATTTCATTGTGGTGGTCAGAGTATCGTCTGCGCCGGTGAATTTTTCGAACGCAAACCGAGGCGCCTTCACAACCACGTAATCCAAAGTAGGTTCGAACGCTGCTGGAGTAACACCAGTGATGTCATTGGTGATTTCATCGAGGGTGTAGCCGATAGCTAGCTTCGCGGCGATTTTCGCAATTGGGAATCCAGTCGCTTTCGATGCCAACGCCGAGGACCTGGATACACGCGGGTTCATTTCGATGGTAATCAAACGACCGTCTTTAGGGTTCTGGGCGAATTGGATATTACATCCACCGGTATCCACTCCAACCTCGCGCAGAATTGCGATGCCCTGTGCACGGAGTTTTTGGAACTCACGATCAGTGAGCGTCATGGCAGGTGCCACCGTTACCGAATCGCCAGTGTGGACGCCCAGGGCGTCGACATTCTCAATGGAACACACAACGACCACATTGTCATTTCCGTCGCGCATGAGTTCTAACTCGAACTCTTTCCAGCCCAGGATTGATT
>JAUMZC010000051.1:0-17571 GCA_030528295.1 Corynebacterium sp. | reverse complement strand
CGTTGGCTTCTGGTGACGCCGCAAGCCCACCGCCAGCAATACGTTCGAGGTCGTCATCGGTAAACGCCAGACCGGAGCCCAAACCACCCATGGTAAATGATGGTCGAACAACCACCGGTAGACCGAGTTCGGCGACGGTTTCCCGGACTTCATCCATATTGTGGCAAACACGTGAGCGAGCAGATTCGCCGCCAACCTTGGCCACAATGTCCTTAAATTTCTGGCGATCTTCACCGCGTTCAATCGCCTCAATATCAGCGCCGATAAGTTCGACATTGTATTTCTTCAAGGCACCACGGCGATCCAACGCAATCGCCGTATTTAATGCAGTTTGCCCACCGAGTGTTGCTAATACCGCATCAATCGGATGCCCCGCAGCAATCTCTGCCTCGAAAATCTTTTCAATATACTCAGGCTGAATTGGTTCCACATAAGTATGGTCAGCAAATTCAGGGTCAGTCATGATCGTCGCTGGATTCGAATTAATCAGCGTGACCCGCATACCTTCTTCTTTTAATACCCGGCACGCCTGTGTACCGGAATAGTCAAATTCACACGCCTGACCGATCACAATCGGACCAGAACCAATCACCAGGACGTGGTTGATGTCTGTACGTTTAGGCATATTTATGTACCTTTCCTGGTGGTGTTACTGAGCGGTTGCCTGGCGCGCGGGCTGGGCATCCATAAGATCAATAAAACGGTCGAACAGTGGGTTCGCATCATGCGGACCAGCAGCAGCTTCTGGGTGGTATTGCACGGAGTACGCTTGCCCACTCTTTAAGGCAACGCCTTCCACAACTTCATCGTTGAGGCAAACGTGCGTAACCTTCGCCGGACCGAAATCCGTATCGAATTCCTGGCCGCGTGTTCCAACGAGCGCAAAACCATGGTTTTGGGAAGTAATTTCTACCTTCCCCTTCGCTAGGTCCAGCACCGGAACATTGATGCCGCGGTGACCAAACTTCATTTTGTACGTTTCCAAACCCAAGGCACGTCCGAGGATTTGGTTACCAAAGCAAATGCCAAAGAATGGAATTCCGGCTGCAAGAATGTCACGTACCACGGCGACCATTTCATTAGCGGTCGCAGGGTCGCCGGGCCCATTGGATACGAATACACCGTCTGGGTTGTATTGCTTAATGACGTCGAACGGGGTATTTGCCGGCACGACGATGCAACGCACACCACGAGCTTTCAAGTTCCGCAGCGAATTCTGCTTCACACCCATGTCATAGGTCACCACGGTAAATCGTTCGTCACCTTCGGCTGGAACCTCGTACACCTCATCGGTGGTGACTTCTCGTGCCAGATCGGATCCCGCCATGGAAGGTTGCGCGCGAACTTCCGTGAGTAAATCGTCGAGTGGTCGCAGCGCTGCGTCGCCGGAGAAAATACCAGCGGCAACAGAACCATGATCCCGCAGGTGACGTACAAGTGCACGAGTGTCGACCCCTTGGATACCTACGATATCCTGCGCGATCATTTCATCAACCAACGTACGCTTAGCTCTCCAGTTCGATACTTGGTGTGAGAGGTCACGAATGACCACACCAGCAGCCCAGATCCGAGCACCGCGTGATTCGCTGTCTTCATCATTCCAACCGGTGTTGCCAATATGAGGTGCGGTAAATACCACGAGTTGACGGTGGAACGAAGGGTCGGTCATGGTTTCTTGATAACCGGTCATCGCGGTGGTGAACACTGCTTCACCTAACCGGGTGCCAGTGGCGCCGAATGCTTCGCCTTGAAACACACGGCCATCTGCCAGCACGAGCAACGCTGGCTGACGATCGGTGGATTGAGTCACGGTGTCACCTTTCGATGGGTTTGTCATTGTTATTACGCCTCGCCTCGTGGTGCTGCAGGTTCACCATTTTCGCAGGTCACACGTCCACGAAGTACGGTGTGAGTTACTTTGGTGTGAAACTCCATGCCCTCGTATGGGGTGTTTTCTGATTTGGACGCCATCTCGTCCCCGCGCGCGACCCATGAATGATCTGGATCAACCACTGTCAGGTTCGCTGGTTCGCCAACTGCGATCGGCCGACCGTGCCCTGGCAAACGGACAATTTCGCATGGACGTTCGCTCATAACTTTGGCGACCCAACGCCAATCAGCGAGCCCAGTTCGCACGAATGTATCAGCGATAATCGCGAGCGACGTTTCCAGCCCTAACATGCCCGGTCGCGCATGTTCGAATTCGCAGCATTTTTCCTCAGAGCCGTGGGGTGCATGGTCAGTAGCTACACAGTCGATCACTCCATCGAGAAGTGCTTGGCGCAGTGCAACGGTGTCATGATGTTCCCGCAATGGTGGGTTCACACGGTTAACACCGTCATAGGTATGGAGTCGTTCGTCGGTAAGGATGAGATGATGCGGTGTCACCTCAGCCGTCATCGGAATGCCTTTTTCTTTTGCCCAGGTCACAAGCTCAACAGAACCAACGGTTGAGGCATGGCAAATATGCACGCGGCCGCCATAATCGCGGGCCAGAAGTGCGTCGCGTGCCACGATGGATTCTTCGGCAGCACGTGGCCAGCCACGCAGTCCGAGTTTTGCGGCGTGTTCGCCTTCGTGAGCAACTGCACCTTCGGTCAAGCGAGGTTCTTCACAGTGTTGCGCAAGCAACACATCCTGGCCGCGAGAGTATTCGATTGCCCGCCGCATAATCAGCGGGTTGTCCACACATTTGCCGTCATCTGAGAACATACGAACTTTGGCTGCGGATTGTGCCATCATGCCAAACTCGGTGAGTTCTTTGCCGTCAAGGCCTTTGGTGATGGAACCAACTGGGTGGACGTCACACAGACCGATTGCTTGGCCTTTGTACCACACAGATTCGACGATCACCGGCTGGTCCATCACTGGTTGTGTGTTTGCCATGGTGAATACTGCGGTAAATCCGCCTTTGGCTGCGGCTGCGGAACCTGATGCAATGGTCTCGGTGTCTTCCCGCCCGGGTTCGCGCAAGTGTACGTGAATATCTACCAGTCCCGGAAGCAGCACATTGCCATTGCCTTCGATCACGCCATCGGCCTGGGTATCCCCCGCATCGAGTGATGTAATCACGCCATCGGTGATGAGCACGTTCACGGCGTCGCCTTCGCCGTAGGGTCGAACGTTTCGAAGAAGCAAGGTGCCTGATTCGGGCGCCGCAAGCTCACCTGTTGGTGGGTATGTGGTCATTGGGTTATCCCTTTACGTTTTGTGGGTTACAGTGCGGGGGAACCGACACCAATAATCAGATTAAATAGCACAGCCATACGAACGTGCACACCATTGGAAACTTGCTGCAAAATCGCGGTTTGCGGAGCATCAGCAACCGCGTCATTAATTTCCATGCCGCGCAACATAGGTCCTGGGTGCATGACAATTGCATGCTCTGGAATACTTGCCAAACGCTGCTTCGATAGCCCGTAGAGCGTGGCGTATTCCCTATGCGATGGGAAAAATCCACCTAACATACGTTCTTGTTGCACACGAAGCATCATGACAACATCGGCATCACGGATTTCTTCATCCATGGAATATGACGTGCGCACCGGCCACGTTTCGACGCCCGTTGGCAACAAGGTTGGCGGCGCGACCAGCACCACTTCCGCCCCCAATGCAGAGAGCAAATCCACATTCGAACGAACAACTCGGGAATGTAGACAATCGCCAACAATAACGATTTTTCGGCCAGCGATGTTGCCGAGGCGTTGACGCATGGTCACGGCGTCGAGAAGCGCCTGGGTGGGGTGCTGGTGCGAGCCGTCACCAGCGTTGATCACAGCGGGGCCATCCAGCCAACCAGCAACCTGTTGGGCAGCGCCCGACGAGGGGTGCCGCATCACAATTGCGTGAGCACCAATTGCGTGCAATGTTGCGGCAGTATCTTTTAGAGATTCCCCTTTTTTCACACTGGACGATGACGCAGAAATATTAATCACATCTGCACTCATCCACTTTCCCGCGGTTTCAAAGGACGCGCGAGTGCGGGTGGAATTCTCATAAAACATTGTGAACACTGTACGCCCGCGAAGAGTGGGTAGTTTCTTTACTTCGCGGTCAAGTAATGCTTCTCGGAAGCGGTCCGCTTCGTCCATGAGATGGAGAATTTCGTCCTTGGTTAAGTCCGAAATAGAAAGTAAATGCTTCACTTATGCTCCCTGCTCGGTGCGAGTAAGAGTTACAGCATCACGGCCGTCAATTTCCGCAAATAGCACTTGAATATCTTCAGATCTCGCCGTGGGAAGATTTTTCCCAACATAATCCGCGCGTATTGGTAATTGGCGGTGTCCGCGATCAACAAACACTGCAAGTTGAATTTGCGCTGGTCGCCCGATATCCCGTAACGCATCAAGTGCTGCACGAATCGTTCGGCCCGAGTACAACACATCATCTACAAGAATCACAATGGCGCCATCAATACCCGAATCAGGAATTGTTGTTGGGCGCAACGCACGGCGAGGATTTGTGCGCAAATCATCCCGATACAATGTGATATCCAATGCCCCGACTGGAATGTCAATCCCAGAAAATTCCGCTATCTTTGCGGCTAATCGTTTTGCCAAGGGAACACCACCTGATGGGATTCCCAAAAGCAATATTGTTGGCGCCTCTATTGAATCCAGCGCCGTTTTTTCAATAATCTGGTGCGCGATGCGTGCGACAGTCCGGTTCACATCATCTGCACTGAGCAATTCTGATGTCACCGAAATATCTTCGCTCATCGTGACCTCCTTCCCCGCCTCTCCGTGCGGTCCGTTAAAGGATGTCTCTTCAGTATGAGAACTGGCATTCACCTTAGCATTACTTCAACAATGAATGCCACGCACTTAAGCTTCTTCTATTGCGATCAAACCTTTCCACGCCGGAAATGGGTACTCATTCAGCGAAACAATCCACTACCGCAAAGCGATACCATCCATGCCCGCCCGCGTTTCAAGCATGCCGTTACGGTCTATGCTTGAATGACGCCCACACGCCAACTTCGAAGGGAACAACCGCAGTGAGTGTTCGTGCACAGCATTTCGTTCCGCATAGTCCAGAGTTCGTATGGGATTGGTGTTCCCGCCCTGGTGCCGTCGTTCGGCTCGCCCCTAAGTTCGTCCCCATGACCCCCATCGAAGAGCCGAAACGACTCGCCGATGGCACGACCGTGTATTCATTGCCTGCCGGTCTGCGGTGGGTTTCCCGATACAATCTGGTGGACTACGTTCCTGGCCAGCAATTTAGCAACGTGTGCATCAAAGCACCACTGAAAGCGCTGTCAAAATGGCGGCATACTTCAACGTTAACCGCACAGGACAATGGCACATTGATTGAGGAAGAGATTCACACAAATCTTCCTACATCCTCTGTACAGGCGCTATTGGCGTATCGGCAGCATCAATTAGCGCAAGACCTTTCTACATTAACCGCACTCAGCAATCTAAATTCCACCCCAAAAGTAATTGCAATGACAGGGACGAGCGGACTTGTGGGAAGGTCATTGCGGGCACTGCTCACCACGTCTGGCCACCGGGTGATTTCCCTGGTCCGATCCACAGAAGATGCGGCAACTACCCCGGGTGCCGTGAATCGCACTGCTGATGACCAGCGACTTTGGGACCCTGTCTCCCCTGCGCTCGATATTTTAGAAGGCGTCGATTGCCTTGTACATTTGGCCGGCGAGCCACTGATGGGCCGTTTCAATGACGAACATCGACGAGCGATCAGGGCGTCGAGAATCGGCCCTACCACGGCACTGGCGCGGCGAGCAGCGGCGTCGTCAACGTGCCACACCATGGTGTGCGCTTCGGCAATTGGTTATTACGGCCATGAGCATTCCGAGGAACCACTGGATGAGACCGCACCGCGTGGCTCGGGTTTTCTGGCGGATGTCACGGCTGATTGGGAAGCAGCATGTATGCCAGCAGCCGACGCCGGGGTGCGCGTGGTGAATATCCGAACCGGTGTCACATTAAGCAGTTGGGGCGGCAGCCTTCCGATTGTGCGCACTTTGTTTTCAACGGGGTTGGGTGGGCATGTCGGCGACGGCGAGCACCGGATGTCATGGATTTCTTTGGACGATTTAACAGACATTTATCGTCTCGCAATTTTGAGCGAATCCATAGTGGGACCGGTGAATGCGGTAGCCCCATCTCCGATTACCCACAGGGAGTTCGGACGGGAGCTCGGTAACCAGATGGGACGCCCTTCTATCATTCCAATTCCGAGTTTTGGGCCAAAACTCTTGCTAGGTTCTCAGGGTGCTCAAGAGCTTGTGTTAGCAGATCACAATGTTTGCTCATCCGTACTTACGCACGAATTCCGACACCCCACAATCGACCGTGCATTGGCTCATGAGTTGGGTGGCGAAGATTTCAGAGACGCCTAAGACGCGATAGGCTTTAGCTGTGACTGAAACAAATCCCACCCCCGTAACTCTTGATCGTGTTGCGGAAATCTTTCAGGCTGAGAACCTTGAGTACGTCCCCGAGGAACACGGTTTATTGCGCACGGGGTTTCCTAACGCCGCAGTAGGTGTAGTCATGGAAGGCGATTATTTGCTTTTCGACGCCTCGTGGCGCGGTACCCCTGCAGCAGATTCAGCACCTCACGTGCTCGCCGCTGTCAATGAGTGGAATCTCACGCAAATTATGCCCAGCTTAAGTTTTAGTGAGATTCAGCAAGGCACACTCAATCTTCGGGCGCACCGAGCAATGTACATCGGTCATGGTGCCACGCGAAATCAAATTGGGGCATTTATCATGTCCACAATTGAGAATACATTGGCTTGTTTTAATTGGTTGGAAAAACAATTTCCAAAGCTCGTCACGTGGGAGGAACAACAATGATTGGCGCGGTGACGTTAGAGCGAGTTTCTCAAGTGATGAAAGAATTTGGGATCACGCTGACACCTCAGGAAGAAGTAGCTACCGCAAATCTCAACGGCTACCCGGTTACATTCGCTGTGATAAATCGCTCAGTATTGATTATTCGTGCAGATTCGACCACTGACGAACCAGTTTCCGATGGAAATCCCACGAAATTCCTCGCGTGCAATCATTTCAACGCATATAATTTTCAATGCAAAGCCGCAATCATGGATCGCATCGAGCACATTATTATTCGTACAGAATGCGAAGTAATGGTTGCTGCCGGAATGACAGATAACCAATTGCGAGCTGCTGTGAAGGAATGCGTGGATAACGTACTCCAGGCGCAGAAAGCTATCGCCCAACTTGCGGATTCAATGTCTTAATGCGTAGCCCAAAACCTTTAGCATGTGTTGTAACGTGGCTTACCCAAGCCCATTTGCCATTTGAAATCCAAGATGAAGATTTACGTGTGCGTGGACAGCGGTGGCACCTTGACTACTCATATGACCCCACACTCGACCAACTCCAAGCTGTATGCACTTGGGAAGGAAACCCCAGTTACCGCGATCTTGATGACATCATCGCGTTTGTGTCCAAATGGAATTTTGAATACCTCCAGCCAATCGCCACATTGGAGACCCCGAACGCCACCACAGTGGAACTCCGCGGCCGCACCACACTCCCCAATGCTTCCCTCCTCCCGGCTCCAAATATTGAAGCATTCGCAGCCGTTGCTTGGGTGGTGTGTAGGCAGCTCATGTTCACTGCGGAACGTACACTCCCCGGTGGAAACCTCGGGCTAGCAAACGCGAATCCTTTCCTTATTCAGCCGGAAGCCCTGCGGAAAATGGGGCCGACATCATGAGGGCACTGACACTTGAACGCGTAGCAAACGCCTTTAGGAACATTGGTGTCTCCATCGACCCGGAACCAGACCAGATCAATATCCTCAACCTGCGGCTCCCCACCGCTGTTTCGGTAGAGTCAGGCCAGTTGTTAGTGCTGGCTTCCGATTGGGATTTAGAGCTTGAAAACACCCCTGAGCTCCAGCGTGATCTGTTTTTCCGAATTAACGACTTTCACCGTAAGTACACCCGCATTAAAATCGCCGTCGATCCGCATCGCGAGCACGCGGTGCTTGCCCTGACTGATGTACTCCCCTGCCATCCCGGACTCAGCGATACCCTTCTTGAAATGACGCTGCATCGCAGCCTTGGAGGCCTGATTCACGCAGCCCACGAACTTAGCTCGCAGATCCCCGGCGCTGACGTGAGTCCAGCCCCAACCAGCGAATGGGGCGGACTCTAACCCGCGGAGTTCGCGGGCACCCCCGAATGCCCCCGAGTGACACGAACTAGGGCGAAGACTCCGGGGTAGCCTCTACAGGCTCCTCTACCTCAACTGGTGTTTCCATTGGTTGCACATCGTCAGATGCTTCTTGCTGCTCGGCTTCGGGCACGGCCGCTTCATCTTCATCGGAATTGATTTCAGCGAGTGCTTCTGCACGTAGCTCTTCAATGTTTTTGGCCACCGCATCCAGCACTGCATTGATATACGGTGCCGCAAAATCCGTTGAGTATTGGCTGCCCAGTTCGACACCCTCCACCACAGCGGTCTTAATTGGCACCTCTGGATTGAACAATAATTCCCACACAGCAATGCGTAAGATCGCACGATCCACTGCCGGAATGCGCTCTAACACCCAGTTTTTAGCCAAATAACGAGCGATCGTCTCATCAACACGATCAAGCTCGACAGCGACACCACCCACAATTTGCTGGGTGTACGGATTGACCGGAGCGACGTCAAGATCACGACGTTGAGAAAGCTCAATACGATCCTCAACAATCGCTACTGGATCCACATCGCGAAACTCAGCTTCAAACAAAATATCGACGGCGCGGCGGCGTGCGCGGTATCGGCTACCGCGCCGTTTCTCCGGGTCCTTACGGGGTGTACTCACTCGCTGCTACCTAGTTGCTGACGCGGGAAATGTAGGAACCGTCACGAGTATCAACCTTGAGCACATTGCCAGTCTCGATAAACAACGGAACCTGGATTTCGGCCCCAGTTTCGAGAGTAGCTGGCTTCGTGCCACCGGTAGAGCGGTCCCCCTGCAAACCAGGATCGGTGTGCTCAACCTTGAGCTCTACAGACACCGGCAATTCAGCGAACAAAGGTTCGCCATCGTGGAACGATACCTGAACGACTGTATTTTCGAGGAGGAATTTTGCGCCCTCGCCCATGAGATGTGGAGCCAGTTCGATCTGGTCATAGGTCTTAGCATCCATGAGCACATAGCTGGTTCCATCGTTGTACAGATACGTCATGTCACGGCGATCAACCGTTGCCGTCTCAACCTTAACGCCAGCATTGAACGTCTTATCCACAACCTTGCCGGAAACAACATCCTTGAGCTTGGTGCGCACGAAAGCAGGACCTTTACCTGGCTTTACATGCTGGAATTCGATAATTTGCTGAAGCTTGCCCTCCATCTTGAGCACAAGGCCATTTTTAAAATCAGCAGTGGTTGCCACTGGGTTATTCTCCCTACATAAAGGTTGTGCAATTGAGCGCTACAAGCTTACACCACAAGAAGGTTTTTACTCACTTTGGTAATAATTTCTGGAGCGCCTTCTGTGATGATTAACGTATCTTCGATTCGAACTCCGCCTTTACCGGGAACATAAATTCCAGGTTCGATCGTGAGTGTCATTCCTCGGGCCAATTCTCCGTGCCCGGTTTGCGCTGCCCATGGGGGTTCATGAATGTCCAACCCCACGCCATGACCGGTTGAGTGAACAAAGTACTTCCCGTAACCCGCTTGTTCGATTATCTCGCGGCAAGCGCGGTCAACTTCCACGAGCGGAGTTCCAGGTGTTGCTGCTTCTACTCCCGCGAGCTGGGCGGCCAACACTGTCTCATAAATTTCACGGGCAAAATCTGAGACTTCACCCATAACCACAGTCCGAGTCATATCGGAATTAAAGCCGCGATCATGTGCTCCGAAATCAATGGTGACCAAGTCGCCATGTGCAATGACCCTGTCAACCGCACCATGATGAGGTTTTGCCGAATTCGGGCCAGAAGCGACGATGGTGTCAAAGCTTGGACGTTCCGCTCCAAGTTTCCGCATCCGATACTCAAGATCAGCGGCAACGTCGCGTTCAGTGCGGCCAATCGCGAGTTCCCCTGCGGCAAGCAAGTCAGTAAACGCGGTGGACGCCAGCTCAGCGACCTCACGGAGTCGTTGCAATTCGATGTTGTCTTTTGTGATTCGAATGTTTTCAATAACATCCACAATGGGAACCAACGTCACATCAGGAGCACACGCTTCTTCAAACTCCTTCAACATAGCCACAGATACAAATGACGCTTCATACCCGACCCTGCGCGGCCCCTGAATCTGCTTCAATAATGCGGTTGCGCTTGGGCGCTCAATCATCGCTGGAATATCTGGAACTTCTTCAGCGATTTGCGTGGTGTAGCGACCATCAGTGGCAATCGTGGCGCTGAGGTCTTTGTTAATCAATAACGCCGCGTTTGATCCAGAGAAACCGGAAAGATACCTCACATGGGTCAAATGCGTTACCAGCATCGAATCGATGCGTTGCCCCGCCAGTGCCGCCGCCAATGTTCGGCGGCGAGTTGCAAAGCGAGTATCTGCAAGAAGGGTCATAACCTTACCCTACTAGGTATTTGTAGCAATGTATTCCAATGCCAGCAGGTAACCTTGCGTGCCCAAACCAGCAATCACACCCTTGGCGATCGGAGAAATAAAACTGTGTTTACGGAATTCTTCACGTCCATGCACATTCGATATGTGGACTTCAACTAAACACTCAATTTCCACGAGCGCATCCCGAAGCGCGACGGAGGTGTGAGTAAAGCCTCCAGGGTTGATAATCACGGGCCACTGATGATCCGCAGCTTCGTGAACCCATTCGATCAATTGGCCTTCATGGTTTGATTGCCTACACGTTACCGCAACGTCAAGTTCGTCAGCTTTACCTTTGATCATCGCTTCGACATCGTCAAGCGTTGTCGTGCCATAGATTTCCGGTTGTCGTTTGCCTAATCGGTTGAGGTTTGGGCCATTTAATACAAGAATATGCATATTAGACTATCCGTTCATATGCTTGCTGAAGTAACTCTGTACTTGGATTTTCCAGGCGAGTAGTTTCTCCCGCACCGGTTAATGCGACGAACCGCAGCATCCCTTCGCGGTTCTTTTTATCCCGGCCCATTCCAACCAACAGCTCATCAAAGCAGCCAGCATCGTAGTGGGTCGGCAAGCCAATAGATTCCAGGATCGTACGGTGCCGCGTCACGAGCGCGGCGTCGATAAGCCCATGCAATTCGGCGAGTTCAGCGACGAACATCATGCCCACAGCGACAGCATTGCCGTGGCGCCACTGGAAGTTTTCCCGAAGCTCCACGGCGTGACCAAATGTGTGTCCGTAGTTGAGTATTTCCCGCAGACCGGATTCTTTCAGGTCGGCTGCAACCACGCGGGCCTTCACCGCAACCGAACGTGCGATCAACTCTGGAAGATAACCTTCCACCTGCAAACACGCAGACGGATCAGATTCGTATAGACGAAGAGTCTCAGTATCCGCAATAAACCCGGTTTTGATAATCTCTGCGGACCCTGCGATCAGCTCTGCCGGAGGCAACGTACGCAGGTAATCAAGATCGATGTATACCGCAGCGGGTTCATGGAATGCCCCCACCAGGTTTTTGCCGGCTGCGGTATTAATTCCTGTTTTTCCACCAACTGCCGCATCCACCATCGCAAGCAACGTGGTGGGAACCTGGATCACATCAATGCCACGCATCCAGCACGCAGCAACAAAGCCAGCAAGATCCGTGACAGCGCCGCCGCCGAGCCCGATAATCACATCCCGACGGCCCAATCCTAACTGTCCACAGGTGTCCCATAATTCACCAGCAACCGATAGTGTTTTCCCCGCTTCAGCATCGGGAACTTCATACAAATGTACGTTCAAACCTCGCGCTCGAAGCACTTCGGAAAGTGCATTAGCACGGGATTGTAGTGGGCCTTGATGGATAATGAGCACCGATGCGCATTCTTTTCGAACGCAATCAGCGATGTGAGCATCAAGTCCGTGTCCAATCGTTACTTGGTACGGGGACGCACCAGTCACTGGGATGACCGTCATGGGTTTAACTATCCTTTTCGTGGGTGTCGCTGTGGGTTTCCAAGTAATTAAGAACGTCCGCAACTACTTGCTGCGGCGTCCGTCCGTCAGTTCGAGCACGATATCCCGCCACTTCCCGGTATAACGGCATCCGCTGATCCAACAACTGCTGGTAGCGCTCCATGGGATTGTCCGCTTCGAGCACTGGCCGGGTCCCTTCCGCAGCAGTTCTCCGCACCCCCTCAGTTGCAGAAACATCAATCCAAACTACTGCATGATGTGCCAATAGTTCCCGGTTTGATTCGGTCACCACCGCGCCCCCACCCAGGCTCACCACACCTGACGTTTCCAGTGCTTCCGCAACTTTTACAGCCTCCACCTCGCGGAATGCCGCTTCACCGAGGTCTGCATAGACTTCACCGCAGGGGCGGCCGTATTCCGCCTCAATCAGCGCATCAGAATCCACCAAACTGGTGTTCAAAGCATGGGCGAGGCGACGTCCAATCGTCGACTTGCCAGCCCCCGGGGGACCTACCAGCACTACGCGTGGCGACATTAAAACTCCAAACGTTGTTGAACTCGATTCAAATAACATTGAATGTTGCACTGCGTCTCCGCCAAATTATCCCCCCCGAATTTAGCTAACACGGCGCGCGCCAACACCAAAGCAACCATAGCTTCCGCTACTACACCAGCAGCCGGAACCGCACACACATCCGAACGCTGATGGATTGCAGAAGCAGCCTCACCAGTAGCCATATCCACAGTTTTCAACGCCCGAGGAACTGTGGAAATCGGCTTCATTGCGGCACGCACAACCAAGGATTCACCATTAGTCATGCCCCCTTCGAGGCCGCCAGCACGGTTGGTTAACCTGCGCACCCCGCCATCATCGTGCCGTACCATTTCATCGTGCGCTTGCGACCCGCGCCTCCGGGATTCCTCGAATCCATCACCGATCTCCACGCCCTTAATCGCTTGGATTCCCATGAGTGCGGCAGCTAGTTGTGAATCAAGCCGATCGTCCCCTGAAACAAATGATCCAAGGCCAATTGGCAATCCGTGGACAACAACTTCAACTATTCCGCCAAGAGTATCGCCAGCTTTCTTTGCTGCTTCGATTTCCGCAACCATCGACGCCTCCGCAGCTTCACCGTACGCACGCACGGGCGAGGCGTCGATAGCCGCAAGATCCGCGAAGGTTGGCAATGGGCCCTGATACGGCTCTGAAGCACCAATGGAAATTACGTGCGAAATCACTTCAACGCCAAGCGCTTCCCGAAGGAAATTCCGCGCCAATGTCGCTGCCGCAGTACGAGCAGCAGTCTCACGAGCCGATGCGCGCTCCAACACCGGACGTGCCTCATCGAACCCGTATTTCAACATGCCTGCGAAATCGGCGTGCCCCGGACGTGGCCGTGTAAGTTTCGCCCCTCTCCCCGATGCGAACGCAGCTGCGATTTCCTCGTCATTCAAATCCACTGGATCCGAACTCATGAGCGTAGTCCACTTTGGCCATTCGGTATTGCCAATCATGATCGCCACCGGGCCACCCATGGTCAGTCCATGCCGCACCCCACCCAACACGGTGACCTCATCCGCCTCGAATTTCATCCGTGCGCCACGACCGTATCCAAGTCGCCGACGTGCAAGCTGCTCAGAAATATCCGCACCTGTGAGCGGAACTCCTGCTGGCATGTGCTCGACAAGTGCGATGAGCGCCTGACCGTGTGATTCACCTGCTGTTGTCCATCGAAGCATGCTGTGTATTGTGTCACGAACAACGCAGGTGTTAAAACCGCACCCCCTTGAACACGTATTCACCACATGCACACAGCAGCTGTTGCACACAGCATTCCGGGCCCATGGGCCACTGCTCGCTGGCGAGTGATGAGCCCAATCACCACCGTTATTATCGACGCCCCGACCACCGCACCGCACCACGCCGCCACACCGTGAGCGAGCGCTAGGGCCCCTAATGATGCCGCAAGTTTCCCGTCGCCACCGCCAAATCCTGGCAGTAGTACATACAGCAGCCACCACATGATTCCGCCGAGTATCCACCAGGGATCATGCAGATATGCCCACATCCAAGTAACAGCTACTGCAGGAAGTGTCAGAATATTCGGCAATCGATGGAAGCATGTATCGAACCCCGCCAATAGCACAGACCACACAAACACAACCCCCGACACGTGTGCCACCCCACTTGTACATTGACGATTTCGCTTAATGTATGGCCCAGAATAGTAAACAAGCAACAACCATGCTGTTACTGCTTGTCTGCTACCCCCGCAATGGTGGATACTATTCTACGGCTGCTTTGAGTGCCTCCATCATGGCAACACGTGGCGCAGAAAGCCCCGTGAACTGCTCGAACTGCCCGAATGCTTGGTGTGCAAGCATGACGTGCCCGCCAACCGCCGGAACGTTACACTGCTGCGCCATGAGCACAAGCGGAGTCGGCCACGGATTGTAAATGACGTCTAACACTGGCACACGCGCAAGCACATCTTCAAAGCCTTGGATAGCAACTGATGGAACCGTGGAAATCACGACGTCTGCCTGCTCTACCACTTCCAAATGTGACTGGTCCAGCGGCTGTAAATCAAACTCAACATGCGGCACCAACGGCGATAACTCTGCAGTTTTATCGCTTCGATTGAGCACAGTAATCGCCGAATACCCAGCTTCCGCCAATGCCCACAACGCCGGACGCGCCGTACCGCCGCCGCCAATAACGACGGCGCGGCGACCACGGAGCGCATCAAGCTCCTGCAACGCACCACGGATGCCATCACAATCCGTATTATCCGCACGCCAATACTGGTCGCCGATACGAACCAACGTATTCGCACTGCCAATCTTTTGGGCACGCATCGTGGCTTCTTGAGCGAACTCCAAGGCCGCGAATTTTCCGGGCATGGTTACCGAAAATCCACGGTAGCTTTCGTCAGCATTGCTCACTAGCTCTGGTAGTTCCTCGGCGGTACAAGAAAACCTGTCGTAGTACCAATGGGCAAGCCCGATTGCTGCATATCCTGCGTTATGCAGCAATGGTGACAATGAATGGTCGATAGGCTTGCCCAGGACTGCGGCGCGATGTGTGATCATCGGTTACTGTCCAACACGCCGTTATCGATGGCTTGGTTGGTATCACGCATGTGTTCTTCAAACGTATTGTTAAACACCGTTGTGCCATCTTTATCGATGGTCACAAAGAACAACCATTCACCTTCAGCAGGGTGTTCCATGGCCTCAATCGCTTCAATTGATGGCGAAGCAATCGGAGTCTCTGGTAACCCATCCTTGGCGTATGTATTCCATGGGGTGACTTTCAACCGGTCTTCATCCGTTGTAGCAATCTCCTGCTCAGCAACGTCATAATTCACTGTGGAGTCAAACTCCAAGCGCATTGGCTTATGCAGACGATTCAAAATCACGCGCGCGACTTTATCGAAATCGTTTCGAGGCGCTTCACGCTCAATCAACGACGCTGCAGTTAACAATTCATAGGGATTCAATCCCACAGATTGTGCGCGGTCAACGATGCCGGTTTTGTTGTATTGTTTCGCCGAATCGGTCACCAACCTGGTGAGCAATGATCGAGCATCATCCTTCGGATTAATCACGTATTCACCCGGCGCAATCAGCCCTTCAAGCCGCTTTGGATCCGGCCCACGAGCAAGCACCTGCGGAATTGCCCAATCTGGAACTCCGAGTTCTTCAGGTGGCGTTTCCGCAGCAACCTTGTGCAGCTCTGACACCTGGATACAGTTTGTGCTGCCTTCTTCACATGTTGCGTCAGAAATTTGCCGGAATACCCCCAAACGGGTTTGGCCACCGACAACTTTGACGTCCATTAATGTGGCCCCACCGGGTATAGCTAAGCTTGGCACTCGGTTAGCAGGATCCAAGAGAGCGGCGACAGCAGCCTCTGCGCTCATCTCCTTTTGCACACGATAAACACCAGGTTTTACGCTGGCTGCATCAGGATTATTATTAGCTGCTATTTGGAATGCGCCATTGGTTTTTACAACACCCAGCTTTTCAAGTTCGGTTCCCAATGCGGAAATGCTCGAACCTTCTGGGATTTCTACAGTGAGCTCTTCACCATTACCCGTCCCGACGAAGTCACGGGTACTCGGCGGGTCAAATCGCATGTAGCCGATATAGACCACAGCCATGATTAATAGAATCAACGTAGCAATGACAATTGCGATACCGCGCTGACGGCGTTTCACGTACGTTGGCTCCTTACGTAGCCTCATTATCGCCTTCCTGCTGCCGAAGATACGCAGCCCTTCTATCCAGCCAAGATTGTAAGATTTCCACCGCCGCAGCCTGATCGATAACACTACGACCTTTACGAGAGTTTACGCCGGAAGCCTGTAATGCTCGGGTAGCGACAGCGGTGGTGAGTCGTTCATCACACATTCGAACTGGTAGATTCGTCCGACGACGAATCCGAAACGCAATCTCCTTCGCGTGCCGCACGCTCTGGGACCCGTTTCCTTGAAGATCTCGCGGTAAACCCACCACAACTTCAACCACCTCGTACTCTTCGGCAAGAGCAACGAGGCGATCAATGTCAGCCTGATCCCGATCCTTAAACCTCGTTATGCGTTGCACAGTTTCCACCGGAGTGGCAAGTACCGCATTCCGGTCAGACACAGCCACACCGATTCTTACTGTTCCAACATCGACACCTAGGCGCCGACCTAACCCTGGGTCTTGTTCTCCCGGAGTATCAGCTAAAACCTTCATAGGCGCAGGTTACAGGTTCTTCAGCTCGTTAACCACCGCAGCAAACCCAGAATCGAAGCCAGATGCATCATTTCCGGAGCCTTGAGCCATATCAGGTTTGCCGCCACCACGACCAGCAACGTAACCGGCGATTACCCCTACGAGCTGGCCAGACTTCACTCCGCGCTGTATCGCAGCTTTGGTTGCACCCACCACAAATGGGGCTTTATTTTTCTCGTCGCGTGCACCTAAAACAATCACACCAGATTGGTCGCCCAAGCGACCTTTTAGGTCGATCGCAATCGTTCGCAGGTCGTTTGCTGAAGTACCGTCGGGCAGTTTCGCAGTGACAACTTTCAGACCATTCACATCTTGTGCATTGGCTAAATACGAACCCGCCTGAGCCAACAATTGTTGGCGATGCAACGCAGCGATTTCTTTTTCTGCCTCTTTCAGTTTTTCGGTCAGGGCTGCAATTCGGTCCGGGAGTTCCTCCGACGGTGACTTCAGCGCCGTCGCAAGTCCTGCAGCGAGCGCACGTTCTCGGGACAGATACGCGAACGAATCCAACCCGGAATACGCCTCGATGCGGCGGGCACCAGAACCAATAGACGATTCACCTAGTACCGCAACAGGACCAATTTGGGACGAATGATCGACGTGAATACCACCGCACAGTTCCATCGAGAAGGGGCCGCCGATTTCCACTACGCGAACTTGATCGCCATAGTTTTCGCCAAACAGCGCCATCGCACCCATGGCTTTCGCCTCATCCAGCGAAGTCTCCAGCGTGTGTACCGCCCAGTCTTGGT
>JAUMZC010000050.1 GCA_030528295.1 Corynebacterium sp. | reverse complement strand
ATGATCGCGTTGCAGCGGAGGTGTAGTCGCGGCCGATCGGATGGATGTGCATCACATCATCGGCGTTAGCAGTAGTGGTACCCAGAAGATCGAGGTGATAACGCTGCTGTAGGGAAAAACCACGGATATTGTGGAACAACATTCCGCTGAGGTGCACGTCAACACCAAGTTGCTTTGCGGTGTCGGGGGTGATCATAATGCTGGATTGGCGTGTGGGGAACTCTGAACTTTGCAATAGATGTGCATCGAAGCGGTGTGCCGTGGGCTCGGTGGCGGCTGTTTTGGTTTCAATGGTCGTTTGTCCCCGTTCGATCAACGCCTCATCGTTGACTACAGCTTTACCGTCGGCGAGCGCAAGGTATGCCTCGTGTGTTTGCTGATCCGAATAGTGATCTGGGAATACACTCTGCAAGGCTTCCGGTGCAGTCGGTGAGACGATGTAAACATACGCACCTTCGGTGACTCGTTGATTGTATTTGAGGGTCGCGAATGGGTCGTAACGGTTATCTTTGAGTTCCGAATGAGCCGGAAGTCTTCCATACAGCAATGGTTCCTCGAACGTGATCGGGTCGAAACTCGAAAACACGTCGATATGTCCGGTGGTACCAAATTGCTTCGCTAATCGCGGAATGGCTTCTTGAATTGCGGTACTGGAAATAGGTTTCCCTGTTGGGGTGCACCAGAAACCGTGGTGTGCTCGTTCCGCAAATGGCGGATAAGGAATAGCGAAGAGGCCCAAGGCGCTGATAGGTATGGCAATAACGCATGCAATGCTCAAAATAGAACTCAATAACACGGTCTTTTTGTGTTCCGCGGATCGAATTCGTCGTGCTATAAACAATGCAATTGCTGTGCACAAGACTACTGGGATGAGTGTAAGCAGCCAGGACTTCAACGATATGGGCATTGGGAATGTAGATACCCAGAGTGTTCCAATCACGCAGGCACACATAGACAACAACAATGCGTCTTTCCAGAAAGATAACCGCCCGTGTTGGTTGGCGTATGTCTGTATTGGCATAAGGAGTAATGTCGCGCAGACAATAGTGAATCCGCACAGGGCAATACCAAACGCCAGCAGCAATAAAAGCGGTGTTTGGTCAGCATTGGAATCTGTTACCAAGATGGGGCTGGCGTATTTTCCTGGTCCGTGAAAACGAGTATTCACCGCCGGGAGGGGCATTGGAGGGGAGATATGTCCAGGAGCAACCCATGAAACGTGCAGGCCAGGAATCGAGCTTGTGACTTCGATTGCATCGGTATTGGGTATGACTCCCAACACTGAGTGTTTTGGAATTAAATTGAGTGTTCCATCGATGCTGGCTACGGTGACGTTTCCTTCATGATCGCCGTGTTGGAGCGATACGGTGTCACCTGCTGTGACGCCGAGCAGCTGGGCGTCGTCACGCATGAGTGTGATTTCATCCTGTGCGAGAGATTCGCTGCTTGTGCCGGTGTGAATATCGAATGTGTGAAATTCTATGAGCGAGCTACTGCCATTGGTTGCGGTTGCACGGGTTTGAAATTGAAACTCGGGCTGGAATGCTTTGCTGTCTTCACCAAATATTTGCTTGAGTGACAAGTTATCAAACGGTGCGGATTCAGATGGTTTATCGTTGAAGTCTTGTGTGAACTGAACCTCGGTAAATAATGGATATTGGGTGTTTTCGTTCGCATTAGTGATTGTGAGTGGTGCGATGAGTAACGGCGAGCTGAGTACGATTGTCGCGATGAGCATCAAGCATATCCGCCGGAGTACATGCACGTTCGAAGGTTCACTTTCTGCTGTTCGGATGGGGCAATGGACCAATGATGGTGAGTGTTTGTGTTGCGCGTGTGAGTGCAACGTAGAGATCTTGCCAGCCTTGTGGTGATTGATTCACGATCTCGTGAGCGCCAACCAAGATAACATGATCATATTCCAGACCTTTGATGTCGCGAACGTTGGTGGAATCGATGACCTGAGTGAGTCGATCTGGTTGTTGAGATTGTAATTCCTTGGCAATAATGGCCGCGTCGGTGTCTACAGGTAGGAATCGCACTGGCGCACCGTCGCGGATTGTTGTGCTTGGAGTTTGGTCCGGTGCGAGGTAGGGGAGAAGCGCATTGGCTTCCTGCATAATGGTGTGCGGAGTGCGGTAATTGACGGTGAGTTGATGCCTGCGGAAACGTTGACTTACATACGGTTCAAGAGTGTCTGCCCAACTGTCTACACCTGCCGGGGATCCGGTTTGAGCAGTGTCGCCGACGATGGTGATCCAGCGGGAAGGGCAGCGGCGCATCACCATCCGCCATTCCATTGGGGAAAGCTCTTGAGCTTCGTCGATCACAACGTGACCATAGGCCCATGTGTGGTCCGCTTGGGCGCGTTCCGCCGTGGAACGGATGTCCCGTGTTGTTTGTCGGGAAGCCAGCGCTTCGGCGTCAATCACATCATGAGCCATCAGAATCTCTGCTTCAAACCCGTCATCAAGATCTTGTGAAGCAGAACCAGCAAGGATATCCAACGCGTCTTGTGCTTCGGCGATTTGTTCCTGCCATTTTCGGTCGGCTTCGGCTTGCGCTTCTTCGGGGTCGGCAATGCCAATCAACACTGCGAGTTCATCCAACAAAGCAGCGTCACTTGCTGCCCAAGGTGAATGCGCCTCACGCGCCAATGCAGATTGCGTTTCTTCATCGTATTCTGCCGCTGCATGCGCGATACGGTCTGGATCTTCCAACAGTTCACACAGCACTTGGCGGGGTTCCAGCGCTGGCCAAAAGCTATCAATAGCCTCGGTGACGGCGGATTCTTCCGCAAGATCCTCATGAAGTTGGGCGATATCGCCAGCGCCGAGGAGATTACGTCCCCCCAGCGGATCGCGGCCAATAGCCTCAGCCATATATTCGGCCAACTGTTCAAGGAGGTGCTCTCGAAACACTGGTCTCGCACGATTGTGCGCCTGCCGCGAACGGCGGGCGCGTGTGCGTGCTTTCTTTACCATCGCGGCGTCGATACGCAATGGTATGCCGTCAACCCGCAGTTCAACGGGGGATTCGGGAAGTGTTTGGTATGCCTTGACGGCGCGATCCAAAATGTGGACCATTTCTTCGCTGCCTTTAATTTCCCTGGTCAGCAGCGATTCTTCGGCGGTTGCTTGGACGCCAGGGTAGAGATCGCCGATTGTGCTGAGTACAACGCCGGTCTCGCCAAGTTCGGGTAGTACGCGTGAAATGTAGTTCAGAAATGTGGCGTTTGGTCCAATGATCAGGACGCCAGTTTTTGCCAGGACATCACGCCACATATAGAGCAAATATGCGACTCGGTGGAGGGCGACCGCTGTTTTTCCGGTGCCGGGACCACCTTCTACAACCATGACGCCGCGTGTTGTGTCGCGAATAATTTCGTCTTGTTCTCGTTGGATTGTTTCGACGATATCGGTCATAAAGCCGGTGCGTGCTGCTTCTAGAGCTCGGTAGAGTGCACGTTCACTGCCTACATCCGCATGGTCGTTACCTGTATATTCGCCAGCGAGAATTTCATCATCAATTCCAATTACTTTGCGGCCTTTTGTGCGAATATGGCGCCGAGTTTCCACGCCTTCGGGTTGGGCGGTGGTCGCCAAGTAAAAAGGACGAGCCATCGGTGCGCGCCAATCAAGAAGAAGTGTTCGATAGTGTTCTTCGCGGGCATCGAGGCCCATACGCCCGATATATCGTCGATCGATATCAGGGCGCCCTGGCACGGGGTTTTCAGCATCTTCGCATTGAATATCTATTCGTCCGAAGACAAGACCGAGCTGCGCCAAATTCAGGCGATCAAGCTTCGCGTTCAATGCGTGGTATTCGGTTTCACGTTCTACCAGTGCTTCGGGATCAGGGTTTGCCCGGTCTACACGGAGCATGACCTCCGCGAGCCGTTCATTGGAACGCCGTACTTCAGCATCGAGACGAGCGAATAGGAAATCAACATATTCCTGCTCGGCTGCGATGTTCGCTTCGGCGGAATCCTTCATGCGGGCACCTTCTCTTCGTGTTCTTGGTTGAACCTGTGAACGGTTCGGCCCATTAGTGTGCCTCATGTGTACTGCTTTTGGCCACTAACACGGTGGAGAAGGTGTCACGCTGTTGGTAAGAAATTAGATATCAAAGCGTTTTGCGAGCTTTTTCTGAGCACGCGCAACTGCTTTGTCTGCCCGCTTTTGGTACGCCAATGCGGACTTGTGGAGCTTCTTTGACTTCCGGCCAGCGTAAGACTCTGCCTGAGTGGATAGCTCATCGGCACGAGCCTGCGCCTGTGCGGCAGCTTTCACCAGGCGAGTTTTTGCTGCCTTGGCGTTGTCCTGCGCGCGGGCGAGCCAGTCATCCTTATTATCGTCAACGTATTCCCGTGCTTGGTCGGCATAGTTGCTTACTGCTCCCGCTGCCTCGCCAATAAATGTGCGGGCATTCTCCGCAAAAGCGGATGCGGTTTCTTGAGCGGAGTCCGCGAACTTTTCAGTCTCACTCCGGGTAGGCAGCGCCTGCTGGATCGCCTTGTTCGCATCCTTTGCGGCACGGGTAGCGCGCCATTTGAGCCCTGGTTTCCCAGCAGTATCAGCGGATGCGATAAACAGTCCACCAAGGAGTGCAACGCTGGTGGTGAACCCATTGCGGCGGGCTTTTTTCTCTGCCGGGTCTTGGGTTTCCCAGAAGGCGTGACGAGCGAGGATTGTTGGTACGGACACCAAAGCCAATACACCTGCGGACGTGCGGGGGAATTTCCCTAACGCGAGAAGGGTTCCAGCTGCAACTTTGGTAGCACCTACAGATCGTGCAACGAGTTCCGGGTCGCGCGGAATCTGCCGTGCATATTGATAGGGCAGGACTGTCCGGGCGTGGTTGATTACTGCTTGGGTGCCTTCGACGTGCTCATTGGTGTTCAATAGTGTGTCTACGCCATCGGCAACGTAAACTGAGGCCAGCATTGGGCGGGCGAGCTTACGAATCATTACTGTAGAGCTCCTTAGATTTTCGTGGATTCGGTGTTCTCGAGTGTACGGAAAGTTCAGTATGTACGTCGGGAAAATTTTGTGTTCAAATGTTTGTTTACCAACCGCGTTCCCGCCACTCAGCGAGGTGCGGCCGTTCAGCCCCCAGGGTGGTGCCCTTTCCATGACCGGGATGCACGATTGCTTCATCCGGAAACTGATCAAAAATGCGATCGGTTACATCGTCAAGTAATTGCTGAAATTCCGATGGAGAATTCGTTTTCCCAACACCACCGGGGAATAGGGAATCCCCAACAAATAGGTGTGTTTCGCCGTCAAGTTCAACCACAAGTGCAAGTCCACCTTCAGTGTGTCCTCGCAAAATTCGAATGGGAAATTCATACCCCGCAAAGGCAAGGACATCACCATCGTGCATTTCGACGTCCACCGGGCACGGCAATGCAGGTGCGTCCAGGGCCGAAGCAATATGGGTTGCGTGTGTCGCTGCCAGTACCTCCGGGAGTGCGCGGACATGGTCACTATGGCGATGGGTTGTGACCACGTGTGTGATTGTGACACCCAGGTCAGCGGCGAGTTTGAGGATCGCCGGAGCATTATCCGCGGCGTCGATAAGCAAACCTTGTTTGCCGCAAGTGAGAAGATAGCAATTGTTATCCATTGCGGACACGGAGATCTGGTGTAGTTGTAGCTCGTCCATAGTGACCAGAGTAGCTAAACTCGCACCTCGTTGATATGTTCGTAATGTTTGAGCTACAGAAGTGGAAGGTACGCAAAAAATGGCAGATCGCCTCATCGTGCGAGGAGCGCGTGAGCACAACTTAAAAGGTGTGGATATTGATATTCCGCGCGACACGATGGTGGTGTTTACTGGACTTTCCGGTTCCGGAAAGTCGTCCTTAGCTTTCGATACTATTTTCGCAGAGGGGCAGCGGCGGTATGTTGAGTCGCTGTCGTCGTATGCACGGCAATTCCTCGGGCAGATGGATAAACCTGATGTGGATTTCATCGAGGGGCTTTCCCCCGCGGTGTCAATTGATCAGAAATCAACAAATAGGAATCCACGTTCGACAGTAGGCACCATTACGGAAGTCTACGATTACCTCCGTTTGTTGTACGCCCGCGCCGGTACCGCTCATTGCCCCGAATGCGATGCGGTGATTGAGCGCCAAACTCCGCAACAAATTGTGGACCGTATCCTGGAAATGGAGGAGGGGCTGAAATTCCAGGTGTTGGCGCCGGTAGTGCGGACCCGAAAAGGTGAATTCGTTGACTTGTTCGCCACATTAGCTGCACAGGGATATTCTCGGGTGCGCGTTGATGGTGAAGTGCATCAATTGAGCAACCCACCCACACTTGAAAAACAAATTAAACACGATATTGAAGTGGTTGTGGATCGCCTTCAAGTGAAGCCCTCGCAGCGGCAACGGCTCACTGATTCGGTCGAAACGGCGCTCCAGCTTGCCGACGGCGTGGTGGAACTGGACTTCCTGACGCTCGACGATGATCATCCGTTCCGGACCCGTAGGTTTTCCGAAAAGCTCGCTTGCCCGAATGGTCACGCGCTCGGGGTTGATGAACTCGAACCTCGATCCTTCTCGTTCAACTCACCCTATGGTGCTTGCCCTGCCTGTGATGGTTTAGGAACGAGGTTGGAGGTTGATTTGGATTTGGTGATTCCTGATCCAGATGCACCGCTCATTGATGCCATTCAACCGTGGATGTCTGGCGCTGGCGAAGGCTACTACCAAAAACTCCTTGTTGGTTTTGCCGCCGTGATGGGTTTTGACGTAAACACTCCGTTTTCTGAACTCACCGCTGCTCAACGTAAAGCAGTGCTTCATGGTTCTCGACACAAAGTGAACGTGCAGTACACCAATCGCTATGGTCGCACCCGCACCTGGAATTCCGCGTTTGAGGGCGTACTACCAAGCCTCACGCGCAGGCTCGAAAATACCGATTCAGATGCGCAAAAAGAACGACTCTTGGGATACATGCGGGAAGTCGCATGCCCCACATGTCAAGGTACGAGGCTGAAACCAGAAATCCTCGCTGTGCGGCTGGCATCCGAAACCCATGGTGAGCAATCGATTGCTGGCCTGACAAAAATGTCCGTTGAAGATGCCTCCGCATTCCTCGACTCGTTGCAACTCGGTGCACGTGAAGCAATGATCGCGGGTGCCGTGCTCAAGGAAGTGCAAGCGCGATTGAAATTTCTGTTGGATGTGGGACTTAATTATCTCTCACTGGATCGTGCGGCGGGGACGCTTTCCGGCGGTGAAGCGCAGCGTATCCGGCTTGCAACACAGATCGGTTCTGGTTTGGCAGGCGTGCTGTATGTGCTCGACGAGCCCTCGATCGGACTCCATCAAAGGGATAACCAGCGATTGATTGCCACATTGGAGCACCTCCGCGATATCGGTAACACTTTGATTGTGGTGGAGCATGATGAAGACACCATCAAAGCTGCCGACTGGCTTGTAGATATTGGTCCACGCGCCGGTGAATTCGGTGGTGAAGTGGTATATCAAGGAAAGCCATCCGGAATCTTGAAGTGCAAGAATTCCATCACCGGTGATTATCTTTCCGGACGGAAAGTGTTAGGCGTACCAGATACGCGCCGAGAAGCAGATCCGCAGCGGCAACTCCACATTGTTGGCGCACGGGAAAACAACCTGAATGATGTGGACGTGAGTATTCCGCTCGGCGTGCTGTGCTGTATTACAGGTGTGTCTGGCTCAGGAAAATCGACGCTGATCAATCAAATCTTGGCCAAAGTTCTTGCCAATAAACTCAATAAGTCCCGCCAGGTTCCCGGTAAAGCAAAGCGGGTTGAGGGCATTGAACATTTAGACAAACTGGTGCAAGTGGATCAATCACCCATTGGACGCACCCCTCGTTCCAATCCGGCGACATACACGGGTGTGTTTGACAAAATCCGCACGTTATTTGCCGAAACAACGGAGGCGAAAGTCCGTGGTTATAAACCAGGCAGGTTCTCATTCAATGTGAAAGGTGGCCGCTGCGAAGCGTGTCACGGTGACGGCACCTTGAAGATTGAAATGAACTTTCTGCCCGATGTGTATGTTCCTTGTGAAGTGTGTGGCGGGGCTCGCTATAACCGGGAAACCCTGGAAGTTTTCTATAAAGGCAAGAACATTGCGCAGGTGCTTGACATGTCGATCAGCGAAGCCGCCGAGTTTTTTGCGCCGATTTCCTCAATTCATCGTTACCTGAACACGTTGGTGGATGTTGGCCTAGGCTATGTCCGTCTGGGGCAATCTGCAACCACGCTTTCTGGTGGTGAAGCGCAGCGTGTGAAGCTTGCTTCCGAACTGCATAAACGTTCAAACGGCAGGACGATTTACATTCTTGACGAGCCTACAACGGGGCTTCATTTTGAAGATATCCGGAAACTTATGCTCGTGATTCAGGGGTTGGTCGATAAAGGCAACAGTGTTGTGATCATTGAACATAATCTCGATGTCATTAAAGCCGCTGACTGGATTATCGATATGGGCCCAGAAGGTGGTGCCGGCGGCGGAACAGTTGTCGCCGCCGGCACACCAGAGGACGTGGCAGAAGTGGCGGATTCTTACACGGGCCAATTCCTTAAACAGTTGTTGTAGCCGCTTCCCGGGGATCAATTCCTGTTTCGGACCCTTCAGTGGTGTTCGGTGTTGTGCGTTCTATTCGATTGCTACGCATAGTGACGGCGATCAACACCACAACACCCGAGAGGATATAAATGATTGCCCGAGTCAGCGTATTCGTGACCACGGCGTCGATGGTCATCAACTTAAATACCGCCAAACTCAAATAAAACATTGAATACTGCAGCTCAATTTTCCGTGTCTTTTTGATTACCTGAGAGAAGAACAGAGCTGCCAGCACCACCATGGTGAGTGTGACGCATGCGTGTGTGAGGTACACACCAAGATCCCCAAATGCCAGTCTGCCAACAGTACATAGCGAAAGCATGCAGAAGTGAATCAGCTGGAACGCTAAGAGCATGCTGTACTGTGTGGCGAGACTTGCTGTTTTGAACCACAAGATACATCCGGCGGCACCAGCAACCACAAAGAAGATTGCAAAGAGCACATATTCAAACGGTGCGTACAGGTTACCTGCGGAATTCAACGCGTAGCTAGTAATTGATCCGGTGGTCAATAATACGCAGACTAGCCATGAAATCCACGGAGCAATGTGGCGTTCGCGGAACATTAACCACACGAGCACAGCGGCATACACCAGTAAAAATGCCCAGGTGTGTATCGGTGCAAGATTGTTTGCTGCGCTGCAGAAGAACAGAGGGATTGGTGCAAACGTCAAGGCTACAAGGCGTTCTTCACGTTTGATGTCTGTAGGTTGATACAGGCATAACGCAAACCAAATGGCAACGATAATAAAACTTGTCCAGAATACCCACGGCTTTGTGGTCCCAATCCAACTGAAAGTCAGCAGGAAGATCATGAGCGCGGAACTTGCTGCGTGTTGAATTACTCGCTGTTCACTGCGATCCAGCTGTGCGAGAGCCAGTACGATAACTGCGCTGACGATCGCAGAGACAGAGATTAGCAAAGTTTCTTTTGAAAACACGTTATCCAGGAGCAACGAACCGTATGCGGTGATTGCCACTGCATTGAGTTTCGCGGTGTTCCACTGGGGGTTGCGGAAACAATTGATGAGTAGGCAAATGCCCACAAATGCACCTGGGATAAATACCGGAGCTGAAACATTATCGTTTACCGCATATGCAGCATGTATGAATCCGTACCCCAGTGCGATTGCGAGTATTGGTTTATTCCACCACCGGGTGAGTCCGAAATAGCCAATGGTGAACACCATGAGGAGTACGCGCCCGATCCAGAGTGGCCACCATTGATAGATAAACAGAATGGAAAACAGGACGAGTACGAAGGTGATTGCGGATGTGAGAAACAGCCCATTGGAAATAATCGGTGGTGCCTGTCGCGTCCAAAGCAGCATCGAGCTCGCCAGAAAAACGCAAGCCAGGATTGTTGCAAGAACGATGCGAACTATCGGGGTGAGGAAGTCATAGTCAGCCACCAATGAGACGAGATACCCAGCGCCAAGTACCGTGATGATAAGTCCGAAGAGCGCCAGTAGGCGAACCACCGTTTTTTCATTTGCCCACCAGGGGGTTTGTTGTTTCGGGGGTATTGGGGGCAACGGTGCGTGAGGTTGGTTCTGCATCATCATCCCTCCTTGTTGCTGTTTGGTTCAGGGTGTGACGGAATACCCGGCGGGGCGATATAACTTGCAGTTGGGGGCTGCATTGCTGCGGGCGGTACCGTCGGCAACCGGGGTGGTGCCGGGGCGTCGACAAGCTTGGCCCGTTTGGTTGCGATGACGATCATGGCGATACCGGATACCAAGAACGCCGCCATACGTGGAATTCCTGTAAGTGTGCCCATGTCTAGGAACACAAGTTTGGTTACGCCGCTGATGGCGAGCGTGACACCAATGGCGAGTTCAGCGCGGGACGAGAGGTTGGTTTTCTTCAATAGGAGCCAACCTGATGCACTAATCCAACCGATGGAGACTAATGCGTGCCCGAACAAGTAGCCTAATTTCATACCGGCGGAGGTCGCGATGATGCTGCCGACAAACGTAAACATGGTCACTACCGCGAGCGTTGAATAGTGCAATCCGAGTATTGAAAGCCCCAGCACAGCAGGCTTTGGCAGCAGGATGATTGCTTTTCGACGCCACATTGCTGCGGCGAGCACAACAGCCAACAGTAATGCGATGGTCAGCGAATTTATTGACGTCAGCCAAAGCGGTTTTTTGAGAAACACGGAACTGTGCATGGGCGAGACGATGTACAGGGAAGTCAGCGCCCACACTGCCCACACTCCCCAATGGTGTCTTTGTTCGGTGAGCCAAACGATCACCGCAGCCATGATGATAAGGAAGATCCACGGAACCATAATTGCGGACGGCAAGGTTTCCGAAGTTGCGTTGGCGCTGGCAAGAGCCAAGTTGAGCGGCATGATGCTCAGTGCGGTCATCTCGGAGTAACGTGCCGTTGTTTGGTGAGTGAATTGAGCAACAGCCACCCACACAACGCATGCGAAGAAGCTTATCCACCAGCCCCAAGGGGTGGTGGTCGCAGACCAGGAAATCATCATCATGATTGCTGGAGCCACTATCCCGTACAGCTGAAATTCCCGTGTGGTAAGTGGATTCCGAATATGGGTAAGCCCAAGGAGTATCAATGCAGAACCAACGATGAGTGGGGCAGTGCCCGTGCTTTGGGTGCCAGAGAAATCGCCGAGTAGATCGCCGAGGAGTACACCAAGCACAGTCATCACTGTGGCACTGGAGTTCACCACGTGCCACTGCTTCCTGAACGCGAACGCAAGCATCGTGAGTCCAACTAGAGCACCTGGGAATAGGGACGTATTCACGCTGCTGACTTGGAAATACAATGTCGCCAGGAAAAATACAATTCCTTGTATGAGAAGTGTCTGCTGCGAATTCCAAATTCGTGCCATGATGAAGTAGCCAATGATTAATGGCAACAGCGCGAGTGCACCGAACCATGTGGGCCACCATTCGTAATAGAAGGTGACAACCAACACCACCGTGGCAAGAATTGCGCTGGAGGCGAACAATGTACTGTCGGACGCTGTTGGATGCACTTTCCGTGGGCGTATCCATACGCTGACAAAGAGCAGGATAATGCCCATGACGGTGGCGATCATCACGCGTGCCCACGATGGAATATCGCGTAAATCAATGACATCGCGCAGCAGCAACATGGTGCCAATGACTAGAAATAACCCACCGAGTGCAAGTCCAAAACGAATAAACAGGCGTTCCCGTTCCCACCACGGTATCGGTGGTGTTGCGGACTGCAGGGGAACGTATTGACGACCCGCTACCGATGGTGCCTGGGCAGGCGACAACGCCTGCGTTGCCATCTGCGGAGCCGGTATTCTCTGAGCCATCGCCTGTGCCGCAGGTTGCGGTATTGGTGGCGGAGTAATAAAGGGGATACAAGGTTCTCTGGGAGGACGGCTTGCCCCGATAAGAGGCGGTCCCACCGATGGGAGTGGGATAGCTGAGAACACGCGAGGAGACTCTTGCGAAGTACCAGCATGCCTGGCTGTGGGGTCGTTCATAGCACTATATTTTATGGAAGCTCAAACGAAATTGTGCTGTAGAGCGCAGTCGTTTTTAAATTGAGACATAGTGTTCATTGACTGAATTTTAATCATCAATAGAGCTTCAAATTAATCAATTTTACAAGCCCCGATTATTGTGGGTCCTGAGTTGGGGGTGATGAAATGGAGGCAACGCGTGGAATTTTGGTTTTTGTCTCAGGCTGTGTTAACTTATCAGCACTACCGTCTTTATGCAGTATTGCGTAGAGAGCACAAGTGGAGGTCCCTCCCACCAGATGCCGCCAAATCTATTGGCAGGATAATGGTATGAAACAATTGCACACTAATGTTTAGTGGCAGTATGGAGATCTCCCGTTTGGCTATGAAGATAGTTCAACGGGTGTTTGCCATGTGTTGGGGGATTTTCAATTGTGGTGCGGTATGACACATTATCCATCCGCTGCAACTTAGGAGTACCCATCAGCGCTGAAGCTCGCATAAATGAGCGTATCCGTGTCCCGGAGGTTCGCCTCGTCGGGCCGGGTGGTGAGCAGGTTGGCATTGTACGTATTGAAGATGCCCGCAAGCTCGCGTATGACGCAGACCTTGACCTCGTGGAGGTCGCCCCAAATGCCAAGCCCCCGGTCTGTAAGATCATGGACTACGGAAAGTTCAAATACGAGGCCGCGCAAAAAGCGCGTGAAGCTCGTAAGAACCAGCAACAGACTGTGGTCAAGGAGCAGAAACTTCGTCCGAAAATCGATGATCACGATTATGAGACGAAGAAGGGTAATGTGATCCGATTCTTGGAGAAAGGCTCCAAGGTAAAGGTCACAATTATGTTCCGGGGCCGTGAACAATCACGACCGGAACTCGGTTTCCGCCTTCTGGACCGACTCGCGCAAGACGTCGCTGAATACGGCGTTGTAGAGACGAAAGCCAAGCAAGACGGCCGCAATATGACGATGGTCATTGGCCCGTTGCGTAAAGGCAAGAAGTAAATACCTCATAAGTTTCAAGTTTCAAGGACGTTCATCTCATGAAGCAGAAGACCCACAAGGGCACCGCAAAGCGCGTGAAGGTCACCGGCTCCGGTAAGCTCCGTCGCGAGATGGCCAACCGCCGCCACCTTTTGGAGGGCAAGCCCTCCACCCGCACTCGTCGCCTGAAGGGCACCACTGACGTCGCGAAAGCTGATGTAAAGCGCGTCAAGCGCCTGCTCGGCAACGCCTAAGATACGGCCCGCGCCCGTAAATCACCCCACCCCCAAGACGTAAAAAGGAAGTATCACCGTGGCACGTGTCAAGCGGTCAGTCAACGCAAAGAAGAAGCGTCGCGTCATCCTCAAATCCGCGAAAGGTTACCGCGGTCAGCGCTCACGCCTTTACCGTAAAGCCAAGGAGCAGTGGCTGCACTCCATGACCTACTCTTACCGCGACCGTCGCGCCCGTAAGAGTGAATTCCGGAAACTGTGGATTCAGCGTATCAACGCTGCCGCACGCATGAACGACATCACCTACAACCGGCTTATCCAAGGTCTGCGACTCGCAGGTATTGAAGTTGACCGTAAGATCCTCGCGGAACTCGCAGTCAATGACTTCGCGGCATTCTCCGCGATCTGCGAATCCGCGAAAGCAGCCCTCCCGGAGGATGTTAACGCTCCAAAAGCCGCCTAGTTTTTAAAAAACTAGACCATTGCCCCCGCTCTGTTCGTTAGGGTGGGGGTTTTGTGATTGTCACCCTCAGAAATAGCGAAGTGCAAGCTAGTACGGCTATCATCGGGGTATCGAAGATCGGGTGACGATGGGTTGTGGTTCATGAGATACATTTACAATGGAAAACAATATGATGAGAACGGTCTGCCTGTTAAAGGTGCGATGCCGAAGGCTAATCCGTACTACGCGCCGCCGGCGTCATGTGCAACTCCGCAACCACCACTACAACCACAGGTGCCGATACCGCAACCAATGAGTCAACAATTTGCACGCGTGCCAGCACCGCAACAGTCATTTCTTCCGGCATATCCTGCAGTGCAGAAAAATCGAATTCTGGCGGTGTTTGCAGCATTCCTGTTTGGTTCTTTTGGTCTGCATAACTTTTATTTGGGCTATAATAAACGTGGACTGATTCAGCTATCGCTTATGCTTTTCGGTTGTATGACCTTCTGGCTGCTAATTGGGTTTGTGCCCATAATGATCGTTTCAGTGTGGGCGTTCATCGATTTCATCATGTTGATATTGGGAACGCCACCCTACGACCGGGACGCAAACGGAATGCCGTTTTAACGAACATTACAAAGAAATCAAGCCTCGATTAAGATTTTGCTGACAAGCTAGTGTTCTCTTGCAAAGAACACTAGCTTCTATTTTGTATCAACGTTTTCTGACTGATTCGGATAGAAGAAATGGCAGCTTCACTTCAAATCCCCGCCCATACAGCGGCTGAAGCATGCCCGAACGTCCAACACCAGGCTGCGTCCCTAAGAACTGAAGGTTCCTTGCAGCGGGAGCTGCGCAAAGCAAAATCACGGCGAATAACGGCATTGCTGTTGGCGGTGCTTTTAGGATTCGCTGGAATTCATAATCACTATTTGGGCTATTCGTGTCGTGGGTACGTGCAACTCATCATGTCGGTAGTAGGCCTGGCCACATGGAATTCAGGAATAGGGGTTATTTTACTTACTGCCGTTGCGCTGTGGGTCCTTGCAGAAGTACTCATTATTTACGGTTCAGCTGATCCGTTTCGTCCAAACTCGTACCGTGAGCCACTGATCGAATCATAGGTGTAACCAGCTGCTACCCTAAGCACTATGGCCTTGGATTTTTCGTCTCCGTTTACGGAACGCACACGAAGTGTTGTTCATGCCGTGAAACTTCACAAAGCGGCAACGCGCAAAAAAACTCAGCGTTTCTTAGTCGAGGGGGAAAATTCGGTTGATGCGGCGATCGCGACGGGTGCCGCAACCGATATGTTTCTTACTGAATCCGCGGCGTCGAAATACGAGCACCTTGTGACCGCAGCTGGCCACATGGGGGTGTATATTCACCCAATTACGCAGAAGGCTGCGGAAACGTTAACGGACACGGTGACCACGCCAGGTATTTTCGCGGTCTGCACATCAGTGTTATGGCCACTCGAACGTGCACTTGGGCGAGCTCCCAAACTCGTATGTGTGGCAGTAGAAACGCGCGAACCAGGCAACGCGGGGACCCTCATCCGAGTAGCTGATGCAATGGGTGCAGATGCCGTGGTATTTGCAGGGCACACGGTGGACCCATTGGGGGCGAAAGTAGTACGAGCTTCCGCCGGATCACTGTTTCATATTCCCGTGGCAAAAGAACCAAGTATTGATCATGCACTCACCACGCTGCGGAAACGCGGGTTGCAAATCTTGGCAGCAGCAGCCGATGGGGAAGTGGGCGTGGACACTGCGCCCGAGGTATTGCGTCAACCAACTGCGTGGTTGTTTGGTAACGAAGCCCACGGGTTAGGAGATGAACTCATGGGTACGTCCGACCATCGCGTGCGCATACCCATTCGAGGGCGAGCTGAGTCTCTGAACCTCGCAACCGCGGTGTCGATATGCCTGTATGAGTCTGCAAAGGCCCAGTACTCGAGCAACGACGGCGGTCCGCTATGATAATGCGGTTAGCAAATTGTTCAAATTTATAAAAAGGGGTCGAAACAGACGGTGTCGGAGATCCAATTCACTGAAGCCAGCCTCAATGCTGCCGCAGACACTGCTGCACAAGCATTTGAAGCTGCCGCAAACTTAGAGGAATTAGCAGTAGCCAGACGGGAACACCTGGGGGATGAAGCTCCGCTTCCGCAAGCCCGCCGTGCATTAGGCTCACTTCCAAAAGACCAGCGCAAGAACGCAGGAAAACTGGTCAATATGGCCCGCGGCAGAGTAGAAAAACTCTATGCGGAAGCAAAGGTTCGATTAGAGGAAAAACGCAACGCTGAAGTACTTGTGGCAGAACGCGTTGACGTGTCTGTGCCAACAACACGAACCCAAGTCGGTGCGCTCCACCCGATTACCATCCTCAGTGAGCAAATTGCTGACATCTTCGTGGGGATGGGTTGGGAAATCGCCGAAGGGCCTGAAGTTGAAGCTGAGTACTTTAATTTCGATTCCCTCAATTTCTTGCCGGATCACCCTGCGCGAACCCTCCAAGACACCTTCCATATTGCTCCTGAAGGTTCACGCCAAGTGTTGCGCACGCACACCTCGCCCGTGCAAATGCGCACCATGCTTTCACGCGAAGTGCCAATGTATATTGCCTGCCCAGGGCGTGTATTCCGAACTGATGAGCTGGACGCCACGCATACGCCGGTGTTTCATCAGATTGAAGGTCTTGCTGTAGACAAAGGTCTGACCATGGCGCACCTCCGAGGAACGTTAGATCATCTAGCAAAAACGCTCTTCGGGCCAGAAACACATACCAGAATGCGGGCGAACTACTTCCCGTTCACTGAACCATCAGCCGAAGTTGATGTGTGGTTCCCCAATAAAAAGGGAGGCGCTGGTTGGATCGAATGGGGTGGCTGCGGAATGGTCAACCCAAACGTGCTGCGTGCTGCGGGGATCGATCCTGAGGTGTATACCGGGTTCGCTTTTGGCATGGGACTAGAACGCACGTTGCAATTCCGAAATGGTCTTTCAGATATGCGCGACATGGTTGAAGGTGATGTGCGTTTCACCCTGCCGTTCGGTATTCATTCATAAAAACCTCGTTTCCTAAGGAGACATCTAACACTATGTTTATCTCTCAAAATTGGGTGACGGGGCTGCTTCGTCACGAAAACCCAAACTGGTCCGTGACACCAGAAGAACTTGACGCCGGTTTTATTCGCGTTGGGTTCGAAACTGAAGGCTACGCGCCTATCCCCGAAACGACTGGGCCACTGGTGATCGGTCGGGTAGAAAGCATCGAAGAACTCACCGGATTTAAAAAGCCCATTCGCCACTGCATGGTCAATGTGGGGGGCGCAAACGGTACAGGTGAGTTGCAATCCATTATTTGTGGTGCCCGAAACTTCACCGAAGGATCAACGGTTGTGGTGTGCCTACCAGGCACCGTATTACCTGGTAATTTCGAGATTTCTGCGCGGGAAACCTACAACCGGATGTCTGCGGGCATGATTTGTTCCGCCGCCGAACTTGGGTTTACTGATAAACAGAACGCTGGCATTATCACCCTCGATCCCAGCGTTGGCGAACCCGGTGATGATGTCCGCGAAATCCTTGGACTCGACGACACCGTGTTTGAAGTGAATATCACCCCGGATCGCGGTTACGCACTGTCTGCTCGTGGCTTGACCCGGGAGCTTGCCTCAGCATTTGATCTGAAATTTAGCGACCCTGCAGAGCAGAAATTCGAAATCCCTACCAGTGACGCTGAATTGCTGCCCGTCAATGTTGCCCCAGAAACAAAGGCACGTCGCTTCGGCCTACGCAAAGTTACCGGCATTAACCCGCAGGCAGAGACGCCGTTTTGGATGCAGCGAGAACTCATGATGTGTGGCCAGCGTCCAGTCAATCTGGCCACCGATATTACAAATTACGTCATGATGCTGCTCGGACAACCAATGCACGCATTCGATGCGGATCGGATCGATGGCGAACTCTTGGTCCGTAATGCGCAGTCTGGTGAAACGCTCGTAACACTGGATGATGTTGAACGGAAACTGCACCCAGAGGATGTGGTTATCTGTGATGCCCAGGGCATTCAATCACTCGCTGGCGTGATGGGTGGTTCTACATCCGAGATTTCTGATTCAACCACTGATGTATATTTCGAGGCAGCAAACTGGGATCCAATCACGGTGGCGCGTACGTCGCGTCGCCATAAGCTAAGCTCAGAAGCTTCCCGGCGCTTCGAACGTGGAGTGGACCCGGCGATTGTTGAAATTGCCCTGGATATGGCGTGCTCGTTGCTAGTGGAATATGGTGGCGGCACCGTTACCCCAGCACGCACCATTGTGGGCGATGTTCCTGCGATGCCAGTGATCACCATGGCAGCGTCGCGCCCAGGTGATCTTGCTGGTGTGGAGTATACGCGCGAAACAGTGATCGATCGCCTGGAGGAAGTTGGTTGTCAGGTTGAGGTCCTTGGTTGTGGTTGCAAACTTGAAGTGACACCACCCACATGGCGCAGTGACCTCAACATGACTGCTGACCTCGTGGAAGAAGTGCTCCGGCTGGAAGGGCTTGAGGATATCCCGTCCATCGTGCCAACTGCTCCCGCTGGGCGTGGCCTTTCCGCAGGTCAATTACGACGCCGCGCCATCGGCCATGCATTAGCCTACAACGGGTATGCGGAAATCCTGCCAACACCGTTCATTTCCAATGATGTATTCGATGTGTGGGATCTTGCTGAGGATGACGAACGCCGCAAGGTTGTTACCGTGCAAAACCCCTTGGAGGCAGACCATGCGGTGCTCGGTACGACCTTGTTGCCCAGCATGCTGGAAGCGCTAAAACGAAATATATCTAGAGGACAAAAAGATGTTCATCTTTTCGGCGTGCAGCAAGTGACGATTGCGCGCGGAAGTGGTGTTTCCCCGATGCCATCTGTGACCCACCGACCAAGTGATGACACTGTCACTGAACTGCTGGAATCACTGCCGCTGCAACCTCTTCATGTTGCCACCGTGGGAACTGGAAACTTGGAATTGGAAGGACCTTGGGGGAGTGGGCGGGCGTATAGTTTCGCCGATGCAATCGAGGCCGCACGTGTGGTCGCCCGTGCAGCCGATGTAGAACTCACTGTAGAAAACGCCGAACACCTTCCATGGCACCCCGGGCGTTGTGCAAAGTTCACGGTTGGTGACACGGTGGTCGGGTATGCGGGTGAACTCCACCCACAAATCCTTGAGAGGATGGGTTTGCCCGCTCGAACCTGCGCAATGGAAATAAACGTGTCTTCCTTACCGTTTACACCGAGTATGCCAGCGCCTGTGCTTTCCGCATTCCCGGCATTATTACAGGATCTTGCTCTGGTTGTTGATGAGGAAGTACCCGCCGAATCGGTACGTCGGGCAGTGGCAGAAGGCGCAGGTGAGCTGCTTGAAAGCGTTGAACTGTTCGATATTTACCGTTCCGAAAATCTGGGTGAAGGTAAGAAATCGCTCGCATTTTCGTTGCGGTTCCGAGCACCTGATCGCACTCTGACCGACGATGAATGTAATACAACTCGTCTTGCCGCAGCTGATGCTGCAAAGGATGCATACGGCGCAGACATGCGGTAGGCCCAGGGCTGCGACGCTGCAATAACAAAACAGCAGTTGATGCCTTGTGATTCCACGGGCATCAACTGTTGTTTCGTATCGCTGTT
>JAUMZC010000049.1:17880-19474 GCA_030528295.1 Corynebacterium sp. | reverse complement strand
TTCGTGATAGGCTCATCTACCATTACGATCGTGATTCGATCAAAGTTCACTTGACCGTGGTATTCGCGGCACTCGTAATGTTCACATACATCTACCAGGCCACCAGTATTAGAACAACACCGCTACTACAACAAATCTTGCCGCTATGATAGGCCCACGTCAAAACCGGAGCTACCGCGATCCTACCGTTAATTCCATCCAAAACAGCCCTCATTTAACTGAATAACTGGATCCTGTGTGACTAAAGTAATTAGTGAAAGTTCAGGTCAGATAAGCTAAGCACGCAAACGCGACCTCACAGAAATTCTGAAGATAAAAGATGACTAATCCAATGCCAGCCGTTGAACAGCTGGTTAAAACCAAACAGCGCATCGCCGAGTACGGCGAAGTTTTCACGCCCGCGCACATCGTCGAAGCGATGCTCAGCCTAGTCAAAGACGAATCAGAGCGAATTGACTCACGCTTCCTCGAGCCTGCGTGCGGCGAAGGTGCTTTCCTACAGCAGGTTCTGCTGCGCAAACTTGCCACCGTCCAGGGCCGCTACGGCAAGAATGAGTTCGAGCGCCGTCACTATGCGCTCCTCGGCCTCATGTGCATTTACGGCATTGAACTGCTTGAGGACAATGCCCAGTTATGTCGGGACAACTTGGCTGACATCTTTACCCAGTTCATCAACGATCCCGAGGATACCACCTGGAAAGCTGCGGTCCATGCCGTCCTAGAGGTCAACATTGTCCAAGCCGACGCGCTCACCATGAAACGGGCTGACGGGACTCATATTACATTTCCGGAGTGGGGATACCTGGGTAAGGGACGTTTCCAAAGGCGAGACTTCCAGTACAGTGACTTAACTCAACGCAGTTCCTACGCAGGCACCCTATTCGAAGAACTCGACGATGACGAAATTTTTAAGCCTAAGGCTGAATATAGGCCGATGAGTGTGATCGACATTGCAGAAAGCGGGCAATGATGTTGCTACTCAACCATAACCCAGATGTCCTAACTTGCATTGCGAACTTATCTAACGATGAGGTCTTCACCCCGCCGGAAATTGCGAATGCAATGCTTGACCAGATTGCGGACGCTTGGGCTGCCGATCATGACGGCGCGAACATTTGGGCGGATTCCGGAGTAAAGTTCCTCGACCCGTTTACGAAGTCTGGGATCTTCCTTCGCGAGATCACCCACCGGCTTGTGGACGGGCTTGCCGCAGAGATCCCTAACTTACAGGAACGGGTGAACCACATCCTGACCCAGCAGGTTTACGGTCTCGCGATCACGAACCTGACCGCCATGCTTGCTCGCCGCAGTGTCTATTGTTCAAAATGGGCGAACAGTGAGCACTCTATTTGCACTGCATTCGATGACGATACGGGGAATATTTGGTTTGAGCGCACTGAACACACCTGGGTGAAAGGCAAAACCGAGAGACAGGTCGATCCCACTACTAATAAGTACATCGCAATAAAGACTAATCGAAGCTGCGCTTATTGCGGAGTAAAGGAAGCGGACTATAACCGCTGTGATGAGCTCGAAACGTACGCCTATGCGTTTATCCACACAGACAACATCCATCAACGGTTAGCAGAAATCT
>JAUMZC010000049.1:0-17870 GCA_030528295.1 Corynebacterium sp. | reverse complement strand
CAGTTTGACGTCGTAATCGGTAACCCCCCGTATCAGCTTGCCGATGGTGGTGGCGCAGGAAACAGTGCAATCCCGCTATATCACAAATTTGTTGAACAGGCTAAGCGGCTGGATCCACGCTACCTTGCTATGATCATCCCCTCTCGTTGGTTCACCGGGGGGAAGGGCCTGGATGACTTTCGTGAAGAGATGCTTAACGACTGTCAAATTCGACATATATCCGACTATCCAAATTCACGCGACGTATTTGATGGTGTGGATGTCGCTGGTGGTGTTTGTTATTTCATGTGGCAAAAGGACTCTAGTGGGGCCTGTCAAGTGATTACTCGTGTTGGGGATCAGGCTTGGCCAGCTACACGTAACTTGACGGAATTTGAAGTGTTCATTCGAGATAATAGGGCTTTGAGCATTCTTGAGAAAGTTGTGAATGCAAGATTAGAGCCATTTTCGCAGCTAGTTTCATCGAGGCGACCTTTTGATATAGATTCTTCTGAGTGTGGCGATGGAGACGGTGATTTGTATCTTTTCAATGCCCGTGGTGATGGATATATTTCCTCCTCACGGCTCTCCTCAAAGGGTGCTGATCAAATATGGACTTGGCGTGCTTTGGTTTCGAAAACTTCTAGTGACCATGCTGGTCAAGCTGACAAGAATGGTCGCAGGCGTGTACTTTCCCGTTTGGAAGTAATGCCGCCAGGATCGGTCTGCACTGAGACTTATCTTGTTTTGGGTCCATTTGAAAATGAGGCACAGTCTGAGGCGAGCATTGCTTATCTTAGGACGCGCTTTGCAAGGTTTATGATTCAGTTGGTGCTACTTACTCAGAACATTACGAAGAAGTCGTTTTCAATGCTTCCGATAATGGACTTTGATAAAAATTGGACAGATAAAGATCTGTATGACTTCTTCGAATTGAACAGCGACGAAGTTGAATTTATCGAAGCGTCTATTAAGGAGATGTAGGAAATTGCGTGAGGTTTCTGATCTTCTGCCGCCGAAGCCTTCGACGCAGTTGCGTATCTATGCCTGGACGCCGAAGCATCCACCGGCTGGGTATGAGGGGCTGATTAAGGTTGGTCAGACTACAAAAGAAGACGTTAACGAGCGCATTCGGCAGTCTCAGGGGCAGATGCAGCAGGAGTACACTTTACAAGTCAACGAAATTGCTGAGCGGGAGGATGGATCGACCTTTCGCGACAGTGATGTTATCGAAAGGCTGGTAGCGAAGGGTTTCGAGAGCCCTCGCCTAGGGTCTTCGAGGGAGTGGGTGCGCTGTGATGTTGGTGACGTCCTTACCGCGATCGCCGAGATCCGCACCGGTCAACTCTACTCCGGCCAGCACTACCAGACATTTGCGATGCGTCCCGAGCAGGCCGAGGCGGTAGTGCGTACCCTCGCCTATTACGAATCGATTTGGGCTGAGAACTCGGCGGCAGTACCACGATTCTTATGGAATGCGAAGATGCGTTTCGGTAAGACCTTTACTTCTTATCAGCTTGCTAAACAGATGGGTGCTAAACGCATCCTCGTCGTTACCTTCAAACCTGCCGTCCAAGATGCCTGGTACGAAGATCTGGTGAGCCACGTGGACTTCGCGGGCTGGCAGTACCGAAACGCCGTCACCATGCGGGCTTCCGAGCCCATCGACTCTGAGTACCCCTTGGTCTATTTCGGCTCTTTTCAGGACTTGCTGGGCACGGACAAGGACACTGGGAGGATCAAGTCGAAGAACGAGTGGGTACACATCCTGAATTGGGACTTGGTGATCTTCGACGAGTATCATTTCGGCGCCTGGCGCGAGTCAGCTAAGGAGCTGTTCGCCGATGAGGACGAGAAGGAGGCATTCACAGGGCTCGACACCTTCGGTGAGGAGCTCGAGGAACTGGGCAATGACGAGGATCAGTTCCTCCCCATTACCACTCGCGCCTACCTGTACCTTTCGGGCACCCCTTTCAAGGCGCTCGGGACAGGTGAGTTCATTGAGGAGCAGATCTTTAACTGGACTTACACTGACGAACAGCGAGCCAAACAGCAGTGGGCCGCCGAGCATCCGGGTGAGTGGAATCCATACGGGGCTTTGCCTGAGATGCGGCTGCTCACCTACCAGATGCCCGACGATCTGGTCGCGGTGGCGCATCAGGGGGAATTCGATGAGTTCGATCTCAACGAGTTCTTCGCCGCAACCGGGACAGGTGCAGATGCACGGTTCAAGTATGAGTCGGATGTGCAGAAGTGGCTTGATCTCATTCGAGGGAAGCACGCGCCTACTCAACTTGATTCTCTCAAGGCCGGGACCCGACCGCCGTTTCCATATGCTGATTCGCGGCTGTTGCCGTATTTGCAGCATTCGTTCTGGTACTTACCCAACGTTGCTGCGTGTCATGCCATGGCCAACCTCCTGCGTGCCCGGCACAACACGTACTGGCATGTTTACAATGTGCTTGTCGTTGCCGGAAGTAATGCTGGGGTGGGCGTAGGAGCCCTCCCGCCCGTGCGGGCTGCGATCGGTGGTGGTCATGACACTCAGACCATTACTCTCTCCTGCGGGAAGCTTACCACGGGCGTAACGATCAAGCAGTGGTCATCGATTCTGATGATGCGTAACCTGAGCAGCCCTGAGACCTACTTTCAGGCTGCGTTCCGTGTACAGTCACCGTGGGTGATCAAGAACCCTGACGGCGATGACCCGCACCGAGAGGAGAACCTTAAACCAGTCGCGTTTGTCTTCGACTTCGCACCCACTCGGGCGCTGCGTCAGATCGCTGACTACGGAGCTGGACTCAATCCACAGGCTCAGAACCCAGAGAAGGCGGTGGCGGAGCTTATGAACTTCCTACCGGTGCTTGCCTACGACGGGGCCAACATGACTCAAGTCGATGCTGGGGCAATCCTCGACATAGCTATGTCAGGTACCTCCGCCACGCTCTTGGCTCGAAAGTGGGAGTCTGCGATCCTTGTCAATGTCGATAACGCCACGCTGCGCAAAATCATGAACAGCGCAGAGGCGATGGAAGCAATCATGAACATCGAAGGCTTCCGCGCTCTTGGGCAAGAGGTGTTCGAGGCGGTAGTCAACAAGTCCGAGTCGGTCTCAAAAACGAAGAAGGAGAAAGGCGAGAACCTGAACAAGACTGAGAAGAAGGAGCTGAGTAAGGAGGAGAAGGAGTACAAGTCCAAGCGCAAGCTGATCCAAGAAAAACTCATTAAATTCGCCACTCGCATCCCGGCATTCATGTATCTGACAGACTACCGTGAGAACACTCTCCAGGACGTCATTACTAAAATCGAGCCTGATCTGTTCAAACAGGTCACTGGCCTCACGGTGGCTGACTTCCACCTGCTTGTAAACCTCGGGGTCTTCAACTCCATTCACATGAACCAAGCCATCTTTGCTTTCCGCCGTTACGAGGATGCCTCCCTGTCATATTCAGGTCTCCGTAGCCACAAGGAGCTACGCACAGTTGGCTTGTATGACACAGTCATTACCTTGGAAATGGAGGATGGGGTGCGATGATGACGAATGTTACTCAGGATAGCGAGATGCGCGACAGTTTTCTTATCGCTAATCTCACTGACTTTGTGGATCGTTTGCGCTACACGTACAAGACGCAAGAAAAGGCGGCGTCAAGGTACTCATTCTATGAGTCGGTTCGCAAGTGGATTCTCATCGGTTGTACCGTACTCGCGACCGGCACGTTCGTAACGTCAGTGTTCGCGTTTGCTGGTTCTGAACATCTGGGTACCCTCAGCGTTGGGTTTCTCGCGATGTTGGCGACACTTGCGTCATTCCTCGGTGATGTTCTCAACTTCTCGAAAAAGCAGCAACAGCACCATGATGCAGGAGTACGAGTCCGAAGCCTGTTCGTACGTTCCGAGGCGTTGCTTTCGGATTACCTTGCCGGGGCAATAACGGCGTCAGATGCACGCAGGTCACGTGACGAGCTGCAAGATTCTACTGATCAACTGCTTCTGGTCATTCCGAGAACCTCTCGACGGGATTACAAAAAGGCTAATAAAAGTATGTCGACTGACGAGCGCACATCGGTAGCCCAGGAGGCGGTAATGAGGACCATCAGTGAAAGTAAGCTGGACACTCAGGTTGATGGTGACGTTCAATGAGTTCGGTTATTAACTTGTTCGAACATACCCTTCAGAACTTAAAGGTCGCGAACGCAAATAAAATCAAGGCAAGGCGTGACGAAATCACCAGGTTGCTAAATAAGCAATTCCGCAACAGTGATTCAGCTACATCGAATCGGTTGATGGTTGGCTCTTGGGGTCGCCACACGGCAATCAACGGCATTTCTGACCTCGATATGATCTACATCCTTCCACCATCTCTTCGGAGTGAACTCCATAAGACAGGTGGGCCTCAGAAGGCGCTTCAACAGACGAAGTCTGCGATCGCGGATCACTACTCGAGTACCTCTATCAGCGTCGATCGTTTGGTGGTTGTAGTTCAGTTCTCAGACTTCAAGTTCGAGATTCAGCCATGCTTTGAGAACGATGATGACTCGTTTGAATATCCTGATACCTACCGTGACTCGTGGAAACAGACGAATCCGCGCGCAGAGATCGATGCCATGCGTGAGCTCAATGAAGAAACAAACGGGACCGCTCGTGCCTTGTGTCGTCTTGCTCGCGCGTGGAAAGAGAAGAATAACGTACCGATGAACGGTTTGCTAATCGACACGCTGGTCTGGAGATTCTTTGGTCAATCTGACGCACACCGTGATGGGACCTTGCCGTACGACAAAATGGTTCTCAAGTTTTTCGCCTTCCTTTCGCAATTACCAAGGCAAGACCACTGGAATGCTTTGGGAAGTCAGCAGAACGTTACGATACATAAGAACTTCCAGCGAAAAGCAAAAAAGGCAGTGCAGCTGTGTGAGGACGCCATGGATGCTGAAGGAAACACTTCGATGTACTCCAAATGGCGTAAGGTCTTTGGTCGATTCATACCTGCTGATGCGAACTCTAAGGAACTTGAACCTGCCGAACGGTATCAGGACACCGAGGAGTTCATCGAGGATCTTTATCAGTTGAATATCCAATACGAGTTGAAGATTGATTGTACCGTTACCCAGGACGGTTTTAGACCTATGAAGCTGCGCGATATGCTGCAAAAAAATATTTGGCTACGACCAAGCAAGAAATTGCACTTTAGGTTGGCGTCCGCCAACGTGCCTGAACCATACGAGCTCAGGTGGAAAGTGCTGAATCGTGGTGAAGAGGCAGAACGGCGGAACGAGATTCGAGGACAAATTATCAAAGGTAAGGGAAAACACGAGCATCGAGAGGACACGAAGTTTCGTGGCGATCACTGCGTCGAGTGTTACGCCATCCAGGATGGCGTGGTCGTTGCTAGAGGCCGAATTGATGTACCTATCCGTGCGTAGTGTTTCGGTGGATCGTCGGATTTGAGGCGGGTGTACTTAATTGAACGACAAGGGAAGCAGCTTCTTGTGTCTTAGTGTCTAGTGATATGGGAACTGCAGCTCCATCATTTCGTATCCTCATCGGAGGGCAGGAATATGCGTCCGAGCAAGAAAGATTGCGTCGGGCCAGGATCGCTACATTAACAGGATCAATTGGGCTTGCTCGAGTTTAGTGTTGGCGGGATTGATTGAACGTCCTAGACGTGGGTGGTACCGGATCGCCAAGGCTGGACGCGACGTCGATAAGCGTGGGCTTGCTGAATACTCCGAGAAAGACATGCTCGAATGGCCAGGGTGGGTCGCCTATCAGCAAGAAATCGCTGCACGCAAACGTGGAGTCGCTGAGGCAGACAAGCCGTTCAATGGTGAAAATGCTGATCCTTTAGAAAAGATGGCTGCTGGCGAGCGTGAATTCAATGCGCAGACAGAGACTATCTTGCGTAAGAGACTCCAGTCTTCATCCCCGTATTTCTTCGAACGAGCTGTTATAGACCTATTGTGGGCGATGGGGTACGGCGGCGCACATGGCGAGAAAGAACACGTTGGACGTTCCGGAGACGGTGGAATCGACGGCGTTATCCGCCAAGACGCGTTAGGGCTTACAAATATCTACATTCAAGCCAAACGTTACGCCGACACAAATAAAGTAGGCGATCCAGAGATACGAAACTTTATCGGAGCACTCGACTCCCGAGGCGCCACGCTGGGCGTCTATATTACCACGTCAAGTTTTCAACCAGTAGCAGTGCGCACTGCCGAAAAATACCAGCACGGAAAAATCGTGCTCATTGATGGGATTAAGCTGACTTCATTAATGCTTAGCTATGGCGTAGCTGTACACAAGACTCGAGAATTTACTCTTTACGAGATTGACGATGACTTCTTTGAGGAGGAGCTGGCTTAGAACTTGGGATGCACGGGGAATGCTGGGTTTTGTATGCGAGGTTTGAGAAAGGGTAGTTTACGGGAGTTTAATGATGGCTCCGAAACGATCTGGGTAAGCCACGGCTATGTGGATTTGCGGTTTGTGTTGCATTGCGGGACGTGCGCGTTCCTTGGATGAGCCGTCTGGATGTTGCGAAAAACTTGTTTCCTTTATTTCGCGCGATGGTGGACAGTAGTCGAGATCACACGCAGCAGTATCTTGATCGCGATTTGTCATCAGGAAATTGCACGAAAGCTGGCCATGCCTTTGTTATGTGGGCAGTGCAATGGAATTCGTCGTATGAATTACCTGGGGTGCTACAGGAAAGACTGGCGCGTATCAAGAATCACAACGGAAATATAACCTGGTCATATATTATTTTGGGATACTAGCTAGCTGTCTCGGTCATTTTGCGTAGGGATAAAACTTCTACGCTATGCCTGAGTCTGTATTTTGTAAGAACGTAGGCAACATCACCGCGACGAAGACCCAAAATAAACGTGGAAAACAGCGCCAGGGGAGCCATAGAAACTTGTCCATGTAGATTGGCATTCAAAACTAGTTGACCTGGAGGTCTTGTCACCAAAAAATTTTCGGCATCAGTTTCTGTGTGTTTTTCCGTATTAATGCGGCTTCTTCTGCCACTTTTGGAACAGAAAATTCTTTGCCGAAAAAACTTATTATCCCGGTGCTTGGGTCAAAATGGCGGAGCCTGGACAGTAGTTCAGACTCTTGGTTGGCTCCTGCGACTTTTATTGAATCAACCGGACCGATATTTCCGTCGATCAAGACTCCGTTTTCTGACTTTTTCTCCCATTCATCAAGTCTTTCGTCGAAATGTTCAAATGAGTTGCGTATTTGTTTGTTTTTAATCTCCATATTTTCGGTGACTTCCAGTTCTGCTTTTAATTGCACCCACAAAGGATCGTTAGATTTGCCCCACAGTGTTTTAGAGATTAAAGCTGCGGAGTTAACAAGTCGTGCTGCGGATTGCCAGAATTCGTTTACATCTAGATTCTGAAGTTCTTTTTGCATATTGCAGTAGGCTTTTAGAACTTCGGTGCATTGGGTCTGTATAAATAGTAACTTTGCCCACCGGACTATGTTTTTCTTAGTTTCACTGAGCTCCATAATTCAATTTCCTAAAGTTGTGGGTTTTAGCAGACTGGTTGACATCATAGCCTATGTGTTTCAGGGTGAAATATAAGAGGTTTTCGACGCTTAATTAAAGATTGGATTCTGTACACGAATCTTTAGCCACCACTTTTGGGCTCTCATAGGGAAAACTACGGCGCAGCAGCACTCGGTTGTCCATTTTTTAATTCAACATAATCCTCCTCAAACACCTCACCTAGCGCTTCACCTATGACTTTTGTGTTTATTCGGTCTGTTTCGGGTGGGTATTTTTCTAGGATTGGGCCCATGCCTGGTTGGCTGTGGCGGATATAGCCGGTAATGGTTATGGGTTCGGTTGGTGGTTCAAGGTTTTGTTTACGAACTTCACCGCGGTCTACCAGGATTTTGGGGCCGTTGGGAATGCTGAATCCGGTGACTAGGTGTTGGGTGTTATTTGGGGTGTTGATCAGTATGATGTGTTGGGGCATATAGGTGCCGGTGATGGTTACGGGTTGCCATTCGTCGAGGCCTTGGGTGTAGGTGACTGGTTGGCGTTGTTGTATTTCTTCTTTTGTGTCCCGCTTGAAATACCAGGCAAGGGCCGCGATTATAGCAATTAGTGTGGCGAGGATGATCAGTGGTATGGTTGCTCGTCTCATGGCATCGTGCCCTTATGTTAGAAGCGTTCCTGGTTTTTCTCGGCGATTTTGCGGTAGTGGTCTACGCGGTCGTTGCCGTAGCGGGCGTGGTGTCGGCGCTGGGTGGGGGCTTCGGCGGGTTGGGGTGCTGGCTCGGGTTCCGCGGCGTCGATACGTTCGGAATCGGTGGTTTCGTCTGCGCGTTCGGTTTCTTCGCGGCGGCGTTCCCGGATTTCGGCGTAAATAAAATACGCAAGCCCAAGCGGGGCCATAATGCCAAAAGCAATCCACTGGATGCCGTAGGAAAGGTAGGGTCCGGTCTCTAACTGGGGCAGCGGCAGGGCCTGGATCACGCCGGGCTGGCCCTCCACAAGCTGCAGGTAGTCCTGTTCAAGCGGGGTATCCACCACGTGGGATAGAAACTGTGTATCAATACCATTGACCTGGGGCGGCAGGGACGTGAGCACGGTGTTATCGCCACCAGTTTCGGTTCGGCGAATATGGGCGATAATCGTAACGGTGTCCGTCGGCGGGCCGGCAAAATCATAGCCCTCCGGTTCGGGCTGGTAGCCGCGGTTGACCAGGATCGTCGGCCCATTATCAATATCAAACGGGGTGAGCGACTGGTATGCGGGTTTGGAATTCACGGGCCGCAGCCGCAGGATCGCCTGTTTGTCCGCTAGGTAGTGGCCGGTGATTTCCACCCGCCGCCATTCCTCCAAGCCGGGCGTGTACGGGACGGGCTCGTGTTCGAATGCGGCGGTGATATTGGCGTTGCGTTCGGTCGTGGCTTCGTTTTTGCCCAGCTGCCAGGGGGCGAGCACGGTGAAAGCAATATAGGCGAAGGCGATCACGGCAACGGCGGTGATAATCCAGCCGGGTTTGAGAAAGACCTTGACCAATGATTGCTTTGCGGGCATCACAAGTGTCCTTACCGTGCGGAGGTGGTGGCGAGGTGTTCTTTTACCCAGTGTAGGAGCCCTGGGGTTGCGGCTTCAATCTCAGTTCGGGTTTGGGTGAATGCGTCGGCGTCGCCGTAGTAGGGGTCGGCAACTTCCGCACCGGTGGGGGATTCCGGGTCGAACGAACGCAGGAGTCGAATGCGGCTTCGAGCGATACCCCACGCTTTGAGGTCTCGGACATGTGTTTTATCAAGGGCAATAAAAAGGTCGGCGGTTTGGTGCTGCGCGCCAAGCTGGGTTGCGCGGTGTTCGCGGCCGTCGAGACCCGCGTTGCGGAGTTCAGCCAGGGCGCGATGGTCTGCCCGTTGGCCCACGTGCCAGCCGCCAATACCGCAGGATTGCACCAGGACCTCATGCGCAATGCCGGCGGTCTCCAGGGAGTCGCGGACAATGATTTCGGCCATGGGGGAGCGGCAAATATTGCCCGTGCAGACGAACACAATATGGGCGCGCTCAGGGTGGGCATGGGTGAAGTTCATATGGTTGTTCAACTCCTGGTCGGTTCGCAAGATCAGCCAAAATTATAGACTTATTGTCCGTGACCGAATTTGATCCGCTGCGGTTTCATGGCGATGAGGCAGCAGCACATGCAACACTTGACTTTGCCGTGAACGTGCGTTCGCCACGTCCGCCGGGGTGGCTGCGGGATGTGCTGATCCAGGGCATTGACACGCTCGGGGCATATCCCAACGCAACGCAGGCGCGTATCGACGTCGCCAACCACCACGGTGTGCTGCCCGAACAGGTGTTGCTCCTCGCCGGGGCTGCTGAAGGGTTTTCCTTATTGCCGCATCTGCGTCCCCGCAACGCCACGATCGTGCATCCGCAATTTACCGAGCCGGAATACGCGCTGCGTATGGCCGGAATCCCAATTTCCCGATGGATTCTGCCGCCACCATTTACTTTGAATGATGTGCCGGAACTGGGGGAGATGGTGGTGATTGGCAACCCTACGAATCCAACTGGTGTTCTGCATTCCGCGGCGGATTTGCTGTGGCTTGCTGAGCGGACTCGGTATTTAGTGGTTGATGAGGCGTTTATGGACCTTGCACCCGCCCGTTCCATTATCGAATACTTCAATGAACGGTTGATCGTGTTACGCAGTTTGACCAAAACATGGGCGCTCGCCGGCCTGCGCTGTGGGTACCTTATCGCCGATGCCGCGGTCGTCGAAACGCTCGAGCGTTATCGACCACACTGGCCCTTAAGCACGCTGCAATTATTGGCCATTCAAGCAACTGTTCGGGCCGACGCTGCGCCGTTGCGGGAGGCCATGATCGCCGAGCGCGCGCACATGGAGGCCGTGCTGCGCGGCGCCGGGTGGCAAACCTACCCCAGTGAGGCGCCATTTCTGCTGGTCAAGCCACCTGGCGACGATCCAGAAGCGCAACGCCTCGCCCTCGCCGAACGGGGGATCGCGGTGCGCCGATGTGACACATTCCCCGGCCTGGACGAGAGTTTTTGGCGGTTAGCTGTGCGCGATGCCGAAGCAGTTGCCACACTGGAAGCATGTCGAAAGGAGATCGCGCCGTGACCACAGTTGGCAAAGTGCGTGAAGTATTAGAAGCCGCCTACCCGCCAGAACTCGCCGAATCTTGGGACGCCGTGGGGCTCGTCTGCGGCGACCCCGAAGCCACAGTATCCACAATTGTGTTCGCCCTCGACTGCACCCAAGCAGTTGCCGAACAAGCAGTTGAACTCGGGGCGGATATGTTGGTGGTTCATCACCCGCTACTGCTACGCGGTGTGACCAGTGTGGCCGCAGACACCCCAAAAGGTCGCGTAATTCACACGTTGCTCACCAATGGGGTTGCGTTGTTCGCCGCCCACACCAATGCCGATTCCGCCCGCCCGGGTGTCAACGATAAGCTTGCCGAACTCTTGGGCGTATTCCCCGGGCGACCTATTGCGCCAAAGGAACAAACGTTAGATAAATGGGGCGTGATGGTGCCTCTCGACGCCGCGCCCGCCGTGAAAGCAGCCGTGTTCGACGCCGGTGCGGGCAGCTTGGGCGATTACCGTGAATGTTCTTTCGAATTTTCTGGTGTTGGGCAGTTCCGCCCAGTTGATGGCGCCAATCCTGCGATTGGAGCCGTTGGTGAACTCGAACAGGTAAATGAACTCCGGGTGGAGTTTGTGGCCCCCACCCCGGCACGCCGCGCTATTGAACGGGCCTTGCGTGAGGCACACCCCTATGAAGAACCCGCGTTCGACATTGTGCAATTGGAAAACCGGGTTCCTTTGGAACACGCATACGGTTTGGGTCGGGTGGGGGAGCTCGACGAACCAATGACATTGAAAGCATTTACGAAGCGCGTCGCCGATCGACTACCCAATGCAGAATGGGGTGTGCGTGCCGCAGGTGATCCTGAAATGATTGTTCGACGCGTTGCCGTATCCTCCGGTTCTGGCGATAGTTTCCTCGATGCGGTTCAACGCCTGGACGTGGACGTCTATGTCACCTCTGATCTGCGACATCATCCCGTTGATGAACACTTGCGTGCCGGCGGACCCGCGATTATCGATACCGCCCACTGGGCCAGCGAATTCCCCTGGTGTGAACAAGCTGCCGAATTAGTGTCGGCGCAGCTTGATGTGGCCGTTCACGTACTCCAACTCCGCACCGACCCCTGGACAATCTCCGCACACAAAGGACCTGAACAACAATGAAACTCACCCCCGAACAACAGCGCGAACTCCTAGAACTTGCAACCTTGGTGATGGTGGAGCCTTCCGCAGCCCCGAAAACCCCCGAAGAACAGGAAGTAGAGCGGTTAACAGCCGAGGTGAGCCGCTCTCGAAGTGCCGCCGCTTCCTTGAGTCTTTCGATCACAGAGATGGAAGCCGATGTGCGCCGCATTCAGCTCGATATGTCCAAGTTGCAGCGCCGCGAAACCGCCGCGAAGCAGTCCCTCGGTGCGGTGACTGATACGGAGCGCCGCCGCGACCTGCAGCATGATCTTGCCGCGACGGTCCGCCGCCTGGATGACCTGCGTGGGGAGCTTAAGGAAACCCACGATGAGCTGCACGCATTGCGCGCCCACCACGACCGTTATGGCGCTGAGCTTGATTCGTTGGAGCGCTCGTTGGCTGCCGCAGAGCGCGCAGTTGTCCCGCGTAATGATACTGATCGCCTCGAACGTATAAACGAACTCCGGGTGAGCATTGATGATGACGCACTCGCCGCATACGACGAACAGTTCGAAATCGACGGCATCGGTGCCGCAAAATTCAGTGGCAGGTCCTGCGGCGGCTGCCATTTGATCCTCCCACCGACCGTGCTCACCGCGATCCGCAACGCCGCCGCCAACGAGGTGCCGCGCTGCCCGGATTGTGGCGTCTACCTGGTCCGATAGGAGCACAATGAAACTCTGCATTGAGGCCGACGGCGGCTCCCGCGGCAATCCCGGTGTTGCCGGTTCCGGCACCGTGCTTTACGACGCCACGCACACCACCGTCCTACGTCGCATCGCCGATTACGTGGGCACCGCAACGAACAATGTTGCGGAATATCACGGACTGCTGAATGGGTTGCGGGCTGCCCGCGATATGGGTGCGACCGAAGTGGAAGTCTTTATGGACTCCAAACTGGTGGTCGAACAAATGTCTGGCCGCTGGAAAATCAAACACCCCGATATGAAAACCTTGGCGTTAGAAGCCCAGAATATTGCACGTCAGTTCGATTCTGTGGCGTATACGTGGGTGCCTCGGAGTTCAAACAAACTAGCGGACGAGTTGGCTAATGCTGCGATGGACGCAGGTGCCGATGGTGCCGAACTAGGGTTCGTCCTGGACGAGCAGGTCGAGGGCGATTCGGATACTAATTCGACTGAAGTTTCGGCGGACGCTGAGCCTGCCGGGGCCTCAACCATCGTGTGGAATGGTGCGACAACACGCCCCACGCGCTTGATTCTGCTGCGCCACGGCCAGACAGAAATGTCCGCCGCCAGGCAATATTCCGGGATTAGCGACCCCGAACTCACTGAGCTGGGTATCCGCCAGGCCCAAGCCGCCGCGGAACGCCTTGGTGCGAAAGGCGGAATTGAACACATTGTCTGTTCTCCGTTGGTTCGGGCGCGTGCAACCGCAGATATGTGCGCCAACGCATTGGGCTTGGATGTGGATGTCCACGAGGGTCTGATCGAAATGAATTTTGGGAACTGGGATGGCCTGACGTTCGGACAAGCGCACGAATCAGACCCCGATCTTCATACCGCTTGGTTGGGGGATACCAGCATCGCCCCGCCGGGAGGCGAATCCATCGAAGCCGCTGATCAGCGAATATGTGAAACGTTGGAGGCCCTCCGGGAGCAATACGGCGCCACCAACATCTTGGTAGTGAGCCACGTCACTCCTATCAAGTCGATTTTGCGTCGCGCGCTTGGTGGCGGCCCGGAATTCTTCCACCGCCTACACCTCGACCTCGCGTCCCTTTCCATCGCGGAGTTCTATGCCGACGGTCCAACATGTGTTCGGCTAGTGAATGATACGTCGCATTTGAGGTAGTGGGGCCCAGGCTCCAGGGTTGCGCAATGACCCCAGTTGGCGTTGAACTTGCCGCGGCGTCGTCACGCTTTTGGGCCCTGACCTGGGGGTTGTCACAGATTCCATAAAAACAACGGAATTTATGGAATTTGCGACACAAAACTATCTTGTACACAACCGCTGACCTGCGATCTGTCACAGATTCCATAAAAACAGGGAAATTTATGGATTTTGTGACAAAAATGGGCCAAATCTGTCACAAATTCCATAAAAAACGCGGAATTTATGGAATCTGTGACAGATCCCTGGTGAATCAATGTACGCAATCTAATTTCTTGTCACAAATTCCACAAAAACAGCCCCCGCCGATGGAATCTGTGACAACAGCACACAACCTTTCCTAAAAACCCCAGGACCAGCGCCAAACGCCCAGCAAATCCCTGCCCGTCAAGCCGGAAACCCCACGGCAACCCCCACACCAAGTACCCCAATGCAATTTCGGTGTGTAGGATCGAGGTCGCGAATGAGCCATCCGGGTGGACGCGGCGGGTGTATCGGCATTTCAAGTGTGGCTGACATCGGGTCGAGGAAAGTCCGGACTCCATAGAGCGTGGTGGTTGCTAACGGCAACCCAGGGTGACCTGCGGGATAGTGCCACAGAAATGAGACCGCCCAGCGATGGGTAAGGGTGAAACGGTGCGGTAAGAGCGCACCAGCGATCGAGGTGACTCGGTTGGCTAGGTAAACCCCACTAGGAGCAAGGCAAGAGGGCGTACATTTGTATGCCTGTTCGAACGTTTGAGGTTGCTCGCTGAGTTCGAAGGTATGCTGCTTGAGGCCTTCCAGCAATGGTTGTGCCCAGATGGATGTTCACCTGTGAAACAGAATCCGGCTTATAGGGTGGCTCATTCGCCCATGTATTCGCTGGGTTTTCCGGCGAACAGGGGTACTACTAATAGGCCGTCTTCGGCGAGGTCGGCGGCGAAATTATCTGCCCGTTGCGTGTCGACGTACGCGACCACGGCGTCATACACTCCGGGCGCGGTGGAGCGCGCGGCAAGGGCGCCTCGGGATTCGCATAGATATACGAGTGCCCGGTTAGTTTCCGTTGCCAAATTGAAAGTGTTTTCTATTTCGCTTTGGGATTTGCGGAGAATGTCGAACACTGTATTCATGCGTCGCGAACGTAATGCCGCCGCAGCTTCGGACGCACGTTTGGTTTCATCGGAGAGGAATTGCAGCCAATGGGTGGCTTCCTCCAAGGTGGGAACGTTGTTTGGTCCATGAACTTTATGGACCGCACTTAACCAATCGGTGACGCGTGCGGGCGCCTCGGGGAGCGCGCGGAGAGAATCGACGCCGTAAGCGTTCACGGCGTCGTCAAGAAAACTATGACGCCTGCGTATTTCGTCAACGAGTTCGGTCGGCCCTTTCGGCTTTGGTTGCGCCACGACAAACAGTTCGAGTTGGCGCGGATGTGGTGCCTGGGTGACTGAACCGTCGGCATAGTCAATAATTGCGAGTGAGTTGGCGTGTCCCCGGAGTGCCGCAATATGCCGCGCCCGCAATTCGGGCGTATCTGCGAATGTGCCGGCCGCCTGCGTGCAGACTTCCGCAAGACGTGCACGTAGCGGGGCGTCGATTTCCACATCGGCGGCGAATTGGAGCCCTAAAGCGAACGCAGTTGCCATTGCCTCAGATTCGCCGAGCCCGCAAAACGGCGGAATAGAACTGACCACGGTGATATCGAACCCACGTGTGTCTCTACTGAGCATTTGGCGGTGGATAAGCGACCACACAATGCCGCCGAGCCGTTGTTCGATTCCGCCGGGTTTCCGCTGCCCAACAGCATCCATGGTCGTACTCATTTGCGACTCTTTAAATCGCGAACCATTTGGTTGTGTCACGCTTACCTGGAGCTTATTGTCGCTGCGGGGCGAGGCAGCCACGGCGACTTCGAGGTGCAGCATTGCCGCAACAACCACACCGCCAATATAGTCCGTCTGTTCCCCAACGACCGGAAACGTTGCTGGTGAAGTGGCTACAAACGCGGGCTCCACCGAATATGTTTTCGTGTGTGTACGGATTGCGCGGTCACGAATCGACTCGTCGGTAACATTCCACAGCGGCATGAACGAACAAACTCCTTGAATCGATAGCAAAATATTTGCCCCCACTTTAGTCTGGAATGCTCCAGCAGGTACACGGTAGGTTAGGGGGAAGCACATCCGAAACTCCAAAGGAGCACACAATGATGGATAGCAACGAACAATGGTTCTACAACCCGGCGACCGGCGAGGTTGCGCAGGGACTCCAGCACGGTTGGGAACACCGCATGGGCCCATATGAGACGCAGGCCGACGCCCAGCAAGCACTGAAAACCGCAGCTGAGCGCACCGCAGCTGCCGACGCCTACGACGAAGAGGACGACAACTGGGGCGTCGCCCCCTCCTGGGAAAAGTAGCTACTTCTTCCGTTTTTTAGGCTTCTGCGCCTTGGTTTTCTCGGCGGCCTTCTTCATTGCGTCGTACGCTTCTTCGATTTTGGCGAAGCTTTCGGCGTAATCCTGCAATGACTCCAATCCGCGTTCCCGTTCGATTTGATAGAGCACACCATATGCGAACGTGTCTTCGCCTGCTTCGCGGTATGCGTGCGCTTTTGCCAGGAGGACGTCGCGGGACGTCACCGAATCTTGGAAATCACCAAGGACGGTTTGCATGCGCTTGCAAGCGTCGTACAACTTTTTGGTTTTCAGACCGGTGGCTCGCGCGGCATCCGCTGAATAACGGAGCTTCTTCGCGGATTTCCGCATGTCATGATAGTAATTCTCACGCTCACGCAGCGGCCGCTCCGTATCAGTCCAGCGCGTCACCGCCTTCTTGTGTCGCTTAACCAAACGTGCGTACGCCTCATCAAGGTGCGTGATCAGAATGTCTTCCGGCGTTTCCTCAGCGCTTTCCGACGCCTCGCCTGCCGTCAAGTGCTCATCAAGCTGCGGGTTTGCGAGCAATGCATCCAAACGATTGAGCAAATCGCAATAGCGTTGCGAATTCATAAATTCGATCGCATTGGCGTGGGCGAGCCGATATTCCACCGCCATATCTTCTTGCAGATGCTTCCGCGCCGTGTCGTCGATAATGTCCGCCTCGACGGATTCGAGCAAATTATGGAAACGCTCCTCAACCACCTCAGCATCGCGCGCCACACCCAGCACACCCGCCAAATGCTTAAGCTCAGACTCCAGCTCCTTATAGCCCTCACCAGCGAGAATGCCCTCGAAGGTCTGCATGTGACTCCGCAATTCTCGAGTAGCCACCCGCATCTGATGCACCGAATCATATTCATCCCGACGCACCTTAGGATCATTCGCCAACAACGCATCCCTGTTCGAACTCAGCGCGCGCAGCACCGCATACGCCGGATGCTCGGCCGGCAATTCCGCCGGTTCAGCAGGCTTCGGGGCACCATGCAACGAGTCACCCAATGCCGCCACTAATTTCGAAGGGCTTTCCGACGCCACGGCACCGGCCTGTTCAAGCAGCTTCGTCGCCGATTCCATCACCGCCGCACCAGCATCAGTCTCCGAAACTCCCGGCCCTAGTTCGAACTCCCATTCGCGCCATGTTTTTCGCCTACCACCAGGCAATAATGACCACGCAGTCACATTGTCATCGCAGAATTCGCCGACCACATTGCCGTCGCTATCAGCAAGGACAGACTCAATTCGGACATTATCCACCTGGGCGATCGGCTCCAACGCAAAATCACGAACAATCGCTCGAACCGGGGACAGGAGTTCCGCGGGAACCTGATACAAACCATCCGCAGGCTCAACCAAATCCGCATGCAACTCAACCCGCCCATGACTGGCTGGCAACTTCATGTGCCAACCAGCATCCTTGCCGCCCGAGCGACGTCGTAACGTAACCTTCGCGCGAGTCAACCTCAAATCGGCCGTGTCGTAATACACTGCTGAAAGCTCATGCCGAGCCTCCTGCTGAATTACATCCACGCCCTCAATATCAGTCAACACCGGGGCGGTGGCGGACTGATCAACCGAAAACTTTGCTTCTACCTCGATAAATTGCCGGGTTCCCATAACCCAGTTCTACCAGCAAAACTTCGACGCGGACCGGCTGGTGCCCCCAGAGGGCTTACTGCGAAGTGGCGTGGGGATTCGTCACTGTTGCAAAACTGCAGGTTGTCCGGAATTGGCTTGTTTTGTCGACCTAACATCGCCATTTAACGACTGTTCAAGTTTTGCGACCTGGGGTTTTGGGGTAGCAATGTCGACAACTGGCTGCCT
>JAUMZC010000048.1 GCA_030528295.1 Corynebacterium sp. | reverse complement strand
TTGTCGCCAAATACACCATCTTGTGGGCAATTGGTGTAAAAAGCGACACCAGACCCTTTCTGAGGTTAAAATTTTGTCGCCGAAAACACCAATTGGGCACAACATGGTGTAAAAAGCGACATCATTTATGGATTCATCAAGGACCAGCGCTCACAACCCTAGCTTTTCGACGCCGTGCCCGCCACTGCCTGCGCTTTCAGCGTCGCTGACGTGCACGCCGTCGAGAAGCTTTGAATTGCGTACAATTGGTTACCTGGGGGTTGTCGCCAAAAACACCATCTTGTGGGCAATTGGTGTAAAAAGCGACACCAGACCCTTTCTGAGGCCAAAGTTTTGTCGCCAAATACACCAATTGGGCACAACATGGTGTAAAAAGCGACATTAGCTATTGACCCATAAGCAAATCCAGCCGGTTCGCCCACTATCCAACATTCCACCCCGGGTTGCGCAGCCTTCATCACGTCGATTTTCACTAGCATTAGGGCTAGATTTAAAAGTGTTCACATGCATGTGCCGTTGGAGGGTGCCGTGAAGAAGGTTATTGTGATCGTGGCGGGCGTCATTCTCTTTCTCATTATCGGGTCATTCGCGGCACTTTTTGCATTCAATGCATTCTTCAACAAGAGCGTGACCGGTGACGATGGCGTGCAGGCTGGCTACCATACGAAGCTCACGCCGACCGCCCCATTGGAAGCAAAATATGCGAAGCCCGGCCCCTACGAGGTGGAACACCAATTCAATAATGACGAACATTTGTTCTATCCAAAGCCTGGCGAACACACACCCGAAAACTTCCCACTTGTAGTGATGTCCAACGGCACACATACTCCAGTCTCCACATACGAACCAGTACTCGAACACCTGGCAAGTTGGGGATTTGTAGTTGCTGGCAATGAAGCAGACAGTAGCGGTGACGGCACAAGTAATTCCGCAACCCTTGATCACGCCATCAACCAGGCAAATGATCCAGAAAGCCCTCTTTATCAGCGTATTCTACTGGACCATATTGGAATGTCCGGGCACTCCCAAGGCGGCGCTGGCGCTATCAATGCAATTACAAATTTCGAAAACGGTAAGCGCTTCACATCGTTATATACTGCCAGCGCAGTGAACCAATCGATCGCCCACAGCAATAACTGGGACTACGACACCAGCAAAATCACCATCCCCTACTTCATGATGGCAGGCACCGGCAATCAAGATCACTACCTCATCAGTCCGCTGAGCAGCGCCCAGGAAAACTACGAACGAATCACTAGTAACACACCCACGATCCTCGCGCGGCGTATCGACGTCGACCACAAAGACGTACTTGAGTACGGCGACGCATACATGACCGCATGGTTTCTATGGACACTCAGTGATGACCAAGAAGCCAAACAAGTATTCGTTGGAGATGATGCCGAACTCCTGAGCAACAAGGACTGGCAGGACGTGCAGATGAAAAACCTGCCGAGCTAGTTGCGGAACATGTTCAGATCACTAAAAAGTACACGAACAAATGAAGCGCTATATTCGTATGCAACGTTTTTAAGTAAGCTCGAATGGCAGAAAATATGAACCCCACTGCAAAAATAAACAACACAGGAAGAACGTAAACGATAGCAAATTTATCTGGAATATAGATCCCATGACCAAGGTAAAAAATGGTTGTTGTAATCGCAACAGTCGGCCATAATGAAAAACGCTGCTCTAGATAGCTTTGCAGCAAACCAAATGTAAGATACTGCTGAGTAAGAACATTTGCAGTAATCATCAACACATACAACCAGGCAGGCTGCCCAAAAATATCACCAGTAAATCCAACCCTCAACGGAATACTTATCAATGCAACGCACGGCAATGCATACAACCATATTGTCCATTGTCTGCAAAATAGCTGAGAGTGAAATTTCCTATGCGTTGCGGCTAGAGCCACGAGTAAAATAGCTGCAACACTGATGTCAATGAGCAGCTGAGAAGTGTGGTGATCCGATACAAGTGTCCCAACACTTACCGGCAACAACGCAGGAACGAATGCCCACAAAATGAACCACGCACATACAACAACTATAAGTTTTGTGTTCGACAGACTCGATCGTACCCGCGTTTCACCCATAGTTTCATAATATGCAAACACGAATCACACTAAAGCGCCACTGCGAGTTTGCCAGTGGTGCGGCCCTGTTCGAGTTCTTCCAGCCAATGCTGCATAGAGCTGAGCGCCACATCTTCGGATTGGGAGGCGTTGCCTACTCGAAGGAGTCTGCCGCCGCCTCGTAGTGCGCAGAACCCTTGATTGGTAGCTTCACCGCCTACGGGATTGACAACAATATCGTATGCTCCCTCCGGTACTTTCTCGAGCTCTGTTCGAAGATACACATTCCGGTACCCCAAGCTTTGCGCAAGCTGCACTTTCTCTTCTGAACCCACCACAACGTCGATAGCCGAAGCGTCGAGCACACGTGCGACTTGAGCAAATTGTGAACCCAATCCACCAACGCCCGCATGTACGAGAACGACGTCCTGCGGGTTAACGTGAGTAGCACCCGTGAGCGTTAAATGCGAGGTCACCGTATTGAACGTTGTGACCACAGCGAGTGCCAATGACATGCCGGAAGGGACCTTCGTCACCAATTTCGAATCCAGTGACACCTTCTCCAAGTTCGTGAACAATACCCGAAACTTCAAGCCCTGGGATGAAACCAGCTGGTGCGGGCATTGTCCCAGCGACCCAAAAGGCGTCGATAATCCCGAGCCCGGCGTATCGAACTTCCACGCTAACTTCGCCTGGTTTTGGCCAAGGCGTAGGGATCTCAACCCGCTGAAGCCCCCGGAAACAGTCTTGAAATTGAACAGCGTAGGCGTACATCACTGCACCACTTCAATATGGATTAAACAAAAACAATCAGAACCCTACTATGTAACAGAGTTCTGCCAATCAACAGTATGCTGTTATCCGAACGTTTTGACGCCAGCCTGAGCCGCTAGGCTCGACGTTGCAGCAGCACAGCCTCCACACATGACAAGAAAGAACGAAATTGCTGAAGTTCATCAGCACTAAAATTCGACTCAATTTCTCGATCAACTTTGCTAATTTCCGCATCGGCAGCGTCCTCTAAGCGCTCACCTTCATCAGTCAGTGTGCATACGAGAACCTTCGCATGGCCATTGAAACGTCGCACGTCAACAGGCCCCTCGCCTCAAGATTGCCCAGAATCGTAGCCATAGTCTGCGGCGAAACTAATGCTGCACGAGCTAATTGCGCAGCCGAACGTCCAGACACATGACGCAACATGAGCAACACCGCATACTGAGGAACCGTGAGTCCAAGCGTTCGAAGAGCTTTCAATTTCTCAGCCATCATCAATTGCTCAACGCGCTTCACCCCGCTACATAGCTGAGCCGACACCATAGCCTCGAACCGCTCCTGGCCAGACGCTGACATGGCGTTTCTCCCTCATTCAGCTTGATCAAAACCCTCATTCGAGTGCACTCAAGCAGGCGCAGTGATTAGACACAATTAGTTTTTAGAGAAAGTACTTGCCAAACTGGAAAGCACTTTCCTAGAATCGTAGATGAAAGGAGTTGAACACAAATGACTACCCCAACCCCCGAACAAGCCACCCAACAACTCCAGCAAGCGGCAACGCTCACGCAAAATGCGGCGAAGTTTAGCCCCATCTGGCTCCACTTCATTGCACTCTGCGCAGCTGGTTCACTGTATTCCACATGCACCTACTTTGCAGCAGCAAGCGGGCATTCAGTCATACCTGTACTGATTGTTACGTTCACTTGGATTTTGATTGGTGTTACCACAATCCCGGTTACGGCCCGCCTCAACCCAATCCGACGTGGATTCGGAAAACGCTGGGGCATCATGATGGGAATTTGGACTGCACTTTGGATCATCACGGCATTGAGTCAGGGAGTGTTTGACACAGGACTCACAACTGCTGTCGCATTAAGCATCTGCTTCGCAGTAGTCGCAGCCATTGGCCCCGCTGTTGAAATCGCGTCCCTCAACAAGCGTTAGGAAACTGCGATGAACGCTGCGCACCCCCGTAATCAACTCGATCCGCTGCTTGGAAATCCCCTGCGATTCTCACTGCTCGCAGCACTTGCGGGAGTGGAAGACATGACGTTCGCCCAGTTGCGAGACTTCCTCATCACCACGGACTCCACGCTATCCAAGCATGCTTCCACGCTCGAGGAACGAGGCTATATCACCATCAAAAAAGTATTTGTAGGGAAAAAACCTAGAACAATCCTGCGAATCTCGCCAAATGGAAGGCAGCGGTGGGATTCGCATCTCTCTGCACTCAAAGCAATCGCCAACACCGCCGAGCCCATTCAAGCTAGCAAACCACAAACAGCCAGCAACAAACACTGATCAGGATTGCCTAAACATAGTTGCCATTGCCGTCTCCGTGGGTATCGTTCAAATTAACCAGTTTTTGCACGAAAACCACCCTTTACCAGCCCATTTTCTTCCCCACGGAGTACTGCAAATGTCCGTCACAACTTCCCGATCATTGCTCTCTGAAGGCAATGCCGCCGCAATCAACGCACTACGTTCTGCGCTCGGCGGCAATTCCGTAAGTACACGCGAACTCGACCGTATGGCATTGGCTGTCGACGCCTCGCACTACCTGCGCACACCTGACGCGATTATGCGTGCGAAATCACCGACTGACGTTGGCATTGCCATGCGAGTTGCCGCGGAAATGGGTTGGCCACTGACGTTTCGTGGCGGCGGCACAAGCCTATCTGGCCAGGCGCTTTCAGAAGGTCTCACCGTCGACGTTCGACGCCACTTTCGAGGCATGGAAGTCCTTGACAACGGAAAGCGTGTTCGAGTGCAACCGGGTCTGACAATTAGCCAGGTCAATGCCACCCTTGCCCGCTACGGAACGAAACTCGGCCCCGACCCAGCCTCCTCGATTGCATGCACGATCGGCGGAATGATTGCAAATAATTCTTCGGGCATGACCTGCGGAACTACTGCGAATGCGTACCGAACCATCGACTCTATGACCATCGTGCTCCCAAGTGGCACGGTCGTTAACACCGCCGCACCAAACGCCGATGAGGTACTGCGCTCCAATGAACCAGCACTTGTCGAAGTACTCGAACGTTTACGCGACACGTTGCGCGGCGATGCATACCGCGCCGATATCGAACGTCGTTACGCCATTAAAAACACGATGGGTTACGGCATTAATTCCTTCCTGGATTTTGATACACCAGCAAAAATCCTCGAACACCTTATGATCGGTTCCGAAGGCACCCTCGGTTTCGTATCCGAAGCTGTGTTCAATACAGTGCCGGTTCCAAAGCGCACCGCAACCGGGCTACTTATGTTCGATTCACTCGATGCCGCCACCAACGCCCTACCGTCGCTCGTGCATTCAGGCGCGGACGTCGTGGAGCTTATCGACGCCGCCTCCATTCAGGCAATGGGCGAAGATGCCGCGAGTGTGCTCCCCAAAGGCTTTCAAGTGGATCAGCATGCTTCCCTATTGGTGGAGTATCAGGCCATGGATGATGACGGTATTGCCGCACGTATCGAAGCAGGTGAAGCAGCATTTTCACGGCTCGATGGGTTGTCCACTCCGCCGGAAATGACCAATGCCGCCGACCGGCGCGCCCAAATGTGGGTGATGCGCAATGGGTTGTACACGAAGATCATGCGCAACCGCCCCAAGGGGACGATGGCACTCTTGGAGGATATTGCCGTGCCTATGGAACAACTTGGCGGAGTATGCACTGAACTCCAAAAACTATTCACCAAACACAATTACGAAGGTGCGGTAATTTTTGGGCACGCCAAGAACGGCAATATCCACTTCCTTGTTACTGAAGATTTCGCTGGCCCGGCCTCATTGCACCGGTACGATGCGTTCACGGAAGACATGGTTGAGCTTGTGCTTCGTGAAGAAGGCACATTGAAAGCTGAACATGGCACCGGCCGCATTATGTCGCCGTTTGTGCGCCGTCAATATGGCGATGACCTGTACCAGGCGATGGTTGACATCAAAAACGCTTGCGATCCTAAGCGAATCCTCAACCCGGGCACAATCATTACCGACGACCCCGAACTCCACCTTAAGCACATCAAGCCCACGGAAGCAGTCCGCGAGGTGATCGACGATTGTGTCGAATGCGGCTATTGCGAACCGGTGTGCCCATCCCAGCATTTGACCACCACACCTCGTCAACGAATCGTACTGCAACGTGCCATTGCCGCTTGCGAGGCAACGGGAGCATACGAACTCGCCGAACGTCTAAAAGAACAAGAGGTCTATGACGTCACCCAGACTTGTGCCGTTGATGGTATGTGCCTCACCGCTTGCCCGGTAAAAATTAACACTGGCGATTTGATTCGAGAAAAACGTCGCGAAACCCAGAAGAAAGCGCTGGATAAAGGCTGGAAAATCGCCGCCGAGCACTGGGGCGCTGTGCTGCGCGGGGCGTCGATAGGCATGAATGTTACGCACGCTGTACCCACGCCGCCGCTGCGTGGCGCCCTCAATGTGGTACGCAAACTCACGAGCGAAGACCTAGTGCCTACTCTCACTCCTGAATTGCCGGGCGGTGGGAAACTCCGCAAGCCCAGTCCTGCCGCAAACCCAGATGCGATTTTTATGCCCGCATGTGTGGGCACCATGTTTGGTAGCGAACATGCGTGCGGCACGGGTGTTGCCGGTGCAGTACGTGAACTAGCGCAATACGCCGGATTACGGTTAAGCACTCCGGAAGGCATTCAGGACCTTTGCTGCGGTACCCCTTGGAAATCGAAAGGGTTAGCGCAGGGATATGAGGTCATGAAAACCAAACTCACCAGTTGGATCGTCGAACACACAGATGACGGAAGAATTCCCTTGGTATGCGATAACGTATCTTGCACCGAAGGCATTATCGTCGCCCTGAAAAACGCTGGAATCGAAAATATCAACGTCATGGACGCTACCGAATGGGTTGCCGAATATGTGGCGCCGATGCTGCCTCCGCTCTGCAAAGCGAAACGTGCCGCCGTGCACCCAACGTGCTCATCAACTCATCTTGGAGTCAATGATGCACTCATGATGTTGGCGGGACTTGTCGCCGAAGAAGCCATCATCCCTGATGGCTGGCGGTGCTGCGCCTTCGCCGGTGACCGAGGCCTCCTGCACGAGGAGCTCACCGCCACGTCCACCAGGGATGAGGCCCGCTCTGTCAACGCTATGAACGCCGACCTGTTCCTCTCCTGCAACCGTACGTGCGAACTTGGGCTCACACGTGCGACCAAACGCACATACGTTCACGTGTTAGAGGAATTAGCGGCGCGATTGTCTCACCAAATCGGCGATCAATCGAAGCGTTCGTAAGCTTGCCGCGCACTCCCCTGGCCACACCGATTCTCAAGTAGCTCTGGCCAGGGGAACGACTTACTTACAACCCATTAGGAGGAAAAGCATGCGCCTCCACCCTGCGCATTGTGGCAATCAGTCTTGGTTGTTTCTTCAGTGGTGGGACGACTCTTGTCATCATGCTGGAACCCGCAGCCACCTTCAGATTCTTTCTTCTCGCTGCATGTACCACCGCTCTTTGAGTCAGTGTTTCCGCTGGTAGCACCTGGTGTCTTATTCCAAGTAGGACGGGCAACAAATGCGGTGCTTTCACGCAAATAGTCGTTCATTTCCTGGACGACTACGCCACCATCTGAGTCCGGACCATAGGAGTGAATCACTTTGTTGTCGCCAATGTACATGGCCACGTGATAGATGTTGCCAAAGTACGTACCGGTGTTTGCATCCTTGCCTTCGGGCTTTTGCTCAGATAGGAACAGCAGGTCGCCGCGTTCGTATTTGTGCTCGCCGTTGTTGAGCCACAGGTCACCGTGTGTATAGAACCAGCGTGCAAGCTTGTTCGATTGCCAGATATCATTTTCGACGTCCGTAATATTGGCGGCATCACCAAGGTCAACGGATGCACCCACACTGGTGTTCTTATCTGACACGTAGGTTGTGTGTTCGTAGTCCCAACCCTTGAGGATCATGCCAATCAACGAGGAACAGTAAATTGGATATGGTTTTTGGGACTTCTCATGAACAATTCCGCTGGTGTGAAGCGGGGTCAATCCTTGGGAGTTCCATTTCAGGTCATGGCCCGCGGCGACGAAAGTTTCAGCGCGGGCGATTGCATCATCAACAGCTGCATTATCAACTGGCTTGTTCGGCCCGGTTGGCAGGTCTTGCGGCACCGCCCATTTGCCGTCCGCAAGTGGTACAGCCACATCACCCAACACGCCGTCGGGTTGTTTGGACTCAATTGAGAATTCCATGCCAGCATTGTCATCTACCTTCATGTGGCCTTTTGTTTCCACAGTTCCAGATAGGCCGCTGGTCTTTTTCAAATCTTCAATAGTGTCAACTTGTTGTCCACTCGTGCTTTCAGCGACCGTCGTGTTGCTTGTGGACTCCAAACCCGGACTCGCCGCTGCAGGCGACGCCGCCATCACAGACGCCGACAAAAGAAAAACTGTATATAGGCCAACGACAGGAGAGAAAATCTTCACAGTACGTGTTCCTTAACAAATAGGTTTCCGGCAAATTTCAACCGTTGTTTTGAGGGCTTATGTAAGCCTTACCCCATGAAATCCGATATTTATTATCAGACTCGCCCCAGACGGTATCAGAAGTGACATCACCCCGCTAGGTACATCACTAAAATTATCCAAAACGCGCCCCGCAACAATCACAGTTTTGCCCCACCACACAACATCACGCAATACGATTGTTTGCACTGCGCATAGCGTATCGACGCCGCGCCCATCAGCGAACATCAACTGCGCGGCGTCGATACGCATCATTGAAGTAATGAGACCACACCAAAAAGTGGGTAATTAGCGTGCCCCCGGCCTCAGTTACGCCAACGACGCGTCGAGAAGATCAGGCAGCTGAGTGCTTCGCAGCGCCGTTCACCCTTGAAGCAACTCCCAAATCACATTGCGCCAAAACCCCATTTCGGCGATCGTGACGTTGGAAAACCGCAACGATGGCGACCACTTATTGATACACATATAACAAGTGTCGCTTTTTGCACCGGTTGGACAAAAATTCCGCCGAAAAAATGGATTTGCGCCAGGAAATTAAATAGCGCACAAGCGTTCACCAGGGATCTGTCACACTTTCCATAAAAAACGAGAATTTTATGGAATCTGCGACGAAAAACGGCCTTTTTTGTCACAAATTCCATAAATTTTGCCGAAAAAATGGAATCTGTGACAGATCGCAGGTCAACGGTTGTGCGCAATCTATCTACTTTAGGATGGCGCAGGAGATTGCATTATTACTTTTGCAGGGAAATCTGCTTCTGCCACCGCTGGCCAGACGGCGGGTTCGAACTAATGCTTGAATAGCCTAATCTCTAGGCAAGCTTTTTAGAAGGGGTGTTCTAGGCATCTATTACACACGTAAAACGTGAACATTCCCCAAAGCAATAATTCTTCCATTATTAGCCACATTGCCTATTCGACATAGGTATAGATCACCAGATTCAACAATACAAAAACCATTTCTTGCGCATACTCCGGTGTTCAAACTTCTAGCTCTAGCCTTTCTCTGTTACCCGATTCCCTCGAGCCAATGGTGGACGCGCTAAATACTTCCCGTATATCGTGTCTACCCCTCGCCGCTTGCGGACGCCTGCTGATCGAGTTGCCGCGCCCCAAAGTAACAAAGAAGCGGCATACACACTAACATCGCCACGAAAAGCGCTGGAGGGAACAGTAAGGCTTGAACTACATCACCTTCATTGACAATAAGTCCAGTAACCACTGCAACAATCCAAGCAACCACAACGGTTGGACCAGATATACGTGCAGCACGGTACAAACGCTCAGAAGACATGACCAAATTTTCCTAACAATAGCGGCCTATATACACATAATTACTTATCTTAGAAAAACATATCTTCTGCATCTAAGTCCATCGTCGATACCGAATTTTTTCGTTGAAGGGGGGTAACGAAAGTTCCTCATGTATTGTGCGCAGCAACGATAGCTAATTTTATGGGGGTGCATACAACTGCACGCACAAATGCACCCGAGATCCTTGAATGCAATTTCTTACGTCACTCTAAAATCCAACATAATGTCCGGAAATACATTCGAGAAATGCACGGGCAGCGGGTGCCTGGTTAAAGTCGCTCCAAGCTAGGTATTCAACGCGCCGCGGGCCATCTGTTACCTGTACAGCCGCAACGCGCGCATGCCTTGGGATTGCGCGGGGAGATAGTAATGCCACGGCAAGCCCCTGTTCGATTAATCCGCACATAAGATCGATGGTCATCGCTTCAAAGGCCACGTCCCGCTCCAGCCCAGCAGCCTGAAAGGCGGAATCGGTTTGTGCCCGCCCAGCCGAGGCGCTGGGGAAATCGACAAACACCTCCCCCGCTAGATCCTGTAATCGAATTCGTTTTCGCTGCGCAAGAGCATGCGTTTCCGGCATCACCGCAACGAGTTGTTCGCGTGCAAGTTCCCGAAACGCAACCCCTTCAGGGCGGGCAGATTCCGCAAGCCCCAACATCGCAATATCAAGCTGGCCCGATGCAATATCTGCAATGAACCGCTCACTTCCACCAGTTCGTAACTTAATGTATACAGCCGGGTACTGCTCACGGAACATTCCCAGCACACTCGGAACATCAATCGCCGTCACGGTTGGGATCACCCCGATAGTCAATTCGCCGCGCACTTGGCCGTCAGCCGCAGCCGCGTCAGCCACAGCACGCTTCGCGGCGTCGAGACTCACACGTGCAGCTGCAAGGAATGCCTCACCTGCGGCTGTGAGTTCGACTCGGCGTGATGTCCTTGCAAACAGCTGGACACCGATCTCACGTTCTAATGCCTTAATTTGATGGCTTAACGCTGACTGCACGACAAAACATCGTTCCGCAGCGCGTGTGAAACTTTGTTCCTCAGCGACAGCCACCACATATCGCATCTGTTGCAGATCCATGGATTCATCGTAATCATTCATAGATTCGATGAAAAATATGTCCTGGACTCATACTTCAATGGGTCTTAACCTGCCAAGTATGAGCAAAGCAGGATGGATCGTACTCACCGCGCTAGCACCAACCGTGTGGGGCTCCACGTATATCGTCACCACCCATTGTTTGCCGGAAGGTCACCCGGTGTTTGCGGCGTTTATGCGCACGCTTCCACCAGGGCTCATCGCACTAGCATTCGCACGCAGTGTGCCGCACGGAAGCTGGTGGTGGAAAAGCGTAGTATTGGGAGCGCTCAATATGGCAGCGTTCTTTCCTCTGCTTTTTATTGCTGCACTAGCGCTTCCCGGTGGTGTCGCAGCAACCCTTGGCGCAGTACAACCCATTGCGATCGCCTTTCTTGCTGTCGCAATTTTGAACGAACAACTCTCCTCGTGGCGACTCTTTTGGGGCATTGCAGGCGTTATCGGCGTAGGACTCACAGTGCTTGGACCAGACGCTGCACTCAGCCCACTTGGCGTCATCGCCGGGCTCGGCGGTGCGGTCTCCATGGGCACCGGCGTTGTGCTCACCAAACGCTGGGGAAGACCCGAACATGTGAGCGCTATGGGGTTCGCGGGTTGGCAACTTACCGCCGCCGGATTACTCCTACTGATTCCCGCACTTCTTTTCGACGGCGTGCCACCCAACGTTGATCTCAAAGCTGCGGCGGGATACGCGTGGCTAGGGCTTGTTGGTGCCCTTCTCGCCTACACGATCTGGTTTGCAGGAATCAGAAAGCTCCCAGTCACCCCAACCGCGCTGCTAGGTCTACTTTCCCCGCTCACAGCAACACTGTTAGGAACAAGCATCGCAGGCGAAACACTCACAACCATGCAACTCATCGGGTTTGCGATCGCGCTTTCTGCGATGGTCGCTGGACAGCTTTCACCCGGTCGCAATTGGAATCAAAAAAGCTCCAATGCGCAACTGCAATGGAATCAGAATGAGTGGAATTTCAAGACCAACGATGACTCACGAGGCGATCAATAGCCTCAAACAAATCGGCTTTTGGTTCAATCTGCGGCTGTTCAACACCAGCACCAAATACGGCTGGGTATCGACGTCCGAGTTCGGCAACAATGGCTGGATCGAGATCGGCGTTAGTTGAAACAAATGATTGTTGGGCGAAACCTCGCACTAACGTATCAATGGCAACGGCAGTACCCACGGGATGCGCATCACCCAAATCCTGGAGCTCTTGAACGAATTCGGCAAGCCAATGATATGCATTCGGGCCTCGTGGCACCCCTTGCAGTGGACGCGTAACGAGCCAAGGGTGTGTTTCGTATCGCGACCATAACGCCTCGCTTAATGCCTGCACTCTGTGTTCCGCCTGCCCGGGCTGTAGTTGCGGAGGTGGTCCTAACGCGGCGTCGATAAGCAGTTCATCTAAGACTTCTTTATCGTCGACGTAGCGATACAAGCCGGTGGTTGCCAACCCCAGTCGACGTGCTAGCTTCGCCAACGTAACGCCGCTCAGACCAACTTCGTCTGCGAGCTCAACAGCGGCAGACACAACATCAGCGAGCCCAAGCCGAGCTTTCGGCCCACGGCGTGAAGGTGATGCCAAACCCCAGGCTTGCAGCAACGCTTGTGGAACACCTTTCCCTTGACTGTGCATGCTATTCACAATAACCTAAACGTAACTGCGAATAATATTCACAGTTACTCGATATCTATCACGCGTATCCATTTTTAAACGTCACCCCTAAAGAAACGGACATTCCTCATGCCTAAAACCATCGTGATCACCGGTGCATCCAGTGGATTCGGCGAACTCACCGCACGCCTCCTCGCCGAACAAGGACATAACATTGTGGCAGGCGCGCGCCGTAAAGACCGCCTGCAACAACTCATCGCCAACATCAAAGCCGAAAAAGGCAATGCAACTTACGCGATCACCGATGTCACCGACATAGAACAAGTGCAAGCGTTAGCGCAACTCGCCCTTGACACCTTCGGCAGGATCGACGTCTGGATCAACAACGCTGGCGTAATGCAGCCAGGCATGTTCGAAGAAGCAAACTTCGAACAATGGGACGCCACAATCGACCTGAACATCAAAGGCGTGCTCTACGGTATCGGCGCAGCCCTCCCCCACATGAAACAACAAAAGTCCGGACATATTATCAATATCGCATCGGTGGCTGGCCACATGTCGCACGCGGGCACAGGTGTATATCACGCAACCAAATGGGCAGTACGTGCAATTTCGGAATCACTCCGGGAAGAGGTCGCCATGATGGAAGGTAACATCCGCGTTACTGTAATTTCACCCGGCGCATTCCATACCGAACTCACAAACCACGTCAACAACCCCTTGTTCCGCGCCGGACTCGATGAATTCTACGAGACATTCGCGGCCCCCGCCGATCGAGTCGCCCACGCTATTGCACAAGCAATCGACGTCTCCGACGACTGCTGCTGGAACGAAATTATCCTTCGCCCAATTCGACAGATTGTTTAGACGACACACACTCACCACATCTGCTGTACTAGATACATGACCAACGAACCGAAACTGCAGCTCGCCCGCGACCCGTCTCCTCTCCGGGGAAAGAACGTTCTTATCACCGGAGTGAGTCGCCGCGCGGGTATTGGTTACGCCACCGCCTGCCGAATCGCCGCTTATGGCGCAAACGTGTTCTGTCACCACTTCACGCCTCACGACGCTGAACAGCCGTGGGGCGCCGACGACATCGACGTCGTCATGCAGGGTGTTCGATCGTATCTTAGCGACGGCGCGCGCATCGCTGATATGCACGCCGACCTCGCCGACCCCACAGCCCCCGAACGTATTATCGCTGCAGCCGCCGAGGAGTTCGGTCACCTCGATGCACTGATCTGCAACCAGGCACTCTCCGGCTCCGACGGGGCGCTCGGTGAACTCACGGCCGAAGATCTCGATCGCCATTGGTGTATCGATGCCCGAGCCTCTCTATTATTAGCGCAAGCATTCGCCAACCGTCACACACATGGCCGCTCCGCTTCCATTATTTTCCTCACATCCGGCCAGGGGCTCGGCCCAATGCCCGGAGAAGTAGCGTACGCAGCGGCAAAAGCAGCAATTGCTGGCGTTACCACGACCATCGCCGATCAACTCGCAGACCATGGAATCCGGGTAAATACCGTCAATCCCGGCCCTGTTGACACCGGCTATCTCACCGAAGAAATGTACGAATGCGTCCGGCCAATGTTCCCTTTCGGACGCTACGGTCAACCCGACGACCCCGCCCGCCTCATCGCCTGGCTGACCACCGAAGAAGCCTCCTGGATCACCGGCCAAATCATCAATACCGAAGGCGGTTTCGGAAGGTGGCGCCCACACGGAAGTGCGCAACCCATGTAACCCTACGGAATTAGATTGCATCCAACTTGTACTGGACTGCTTCCGTCGCCGTAACACGAACTCGAAAGAGGTGGCACGATGTACAAATTGGCGTTGACGGTAATCACTGTGATGAGTATGGCTACGCTCACTGCTTGCAGTTTGTTGGACACCACGAAACCGGAAATCTCGGCCACCTCAACAGCGACCTTCACCCCGGGTACGCAATCTGAAGTTTCTAATGCACAATTTGATACTGGCGAATATAAGGTCACTACCACGGAAATCCATCAAACAGACAAGCACATGGCTCGTTACGTTGAGTCATTTGTCTTGGGTGAATACCTGCCGTTGCCGTTTGAGATTGATGGCAAACTTTCTGAGACCAATGGGGCCTTGAATATCCTCACTCCTGAAAGCCTGAGGCTTCATTTCGCCCGTGAGCAAATCGATGTTTTGGAGAAAAATCCACCACTGTACGGATTCGTAAATGCTGCTGCTTCCCGAACGGAGGATGCCACAACACCGCCGGTAGCTTTGACTCATGTGGTTCTTCGTTTCAACGATCCGGAAACTGCGCAGAAGACAGCGGAGGCGGAACATGAATTGCTTATTGCAAAGGGATTACCAACATCGGAAGAAGGCCAAGCCGTCCCCGATACAGCCATGCGCATCGATGGGATGCGGGACTCATTGATCTCCACTGGCGAGTTGGCCGAGCATGGTACCACCTATGTCACCTCGTTGACACCACACCAGGAGTACGTCATTTACACCTGGGCTCAGGCACCAAGTGATGATGCCGAGCAGGCAAACAACTATGTGAAAAAAGCCCTCGAACAACAGATTCCGCTACTCGAGCAATTTCCTTCAGTGAAAACTGATGCTGGATACGGCAAGACCGACGAGTTTCCCAGCATCGACCCAGGCAACGTGTTCACCTATGCCGTACCGTATCTCGACGACATCATGAATACCTGGGCCCCGGGTTCCTTTGGCCCGCGCGGGATTGCAGCACAATTTTCCGATTCCCAAGTCATCTATAACTCATTGGTCGAAAACGGGGTCGAACATATCGGCAGGCAGTATTCCTACGTATTTCGTGCAAAAAACAAGTCTGGCGCCAAAGCAGTTCGCGAGACGTTCATCAATTCGAAACTGCGTCATGGTGGTACAGAATACGACGAGCCACAAGGCGTACCCAACACAACCTGCACCGCAACCCCGTTCGACTCAGGCACACGATACGAGTGCTACGTCCTCCACGAAAACTACATCGGCTACATCGCCAACGACTCCCAAACCGAACAAGGAAACGACGACCAAACCAAACGAATGGTGTCCCAGAAAACCGCCGCCCAGCACTTGATTTTCCAGCAAATTCAACATCAATAGCATTTCATGGGCTTGTCGACGCCGCACACCCGCAACGTTGGGCTGCCAGCCCTTGCTGGGGGCGCGGCGTCGTCAATCCTGCCGATCCCGATGCAGCAAATGATGCAGCACTCCCTGCTGGGCCCGCAAGTGTTCGGGGCTGCCCTGCTCCACTATTTCGCCTTGATCCATCACGGCAACCCAGTCAGCGCCACCAATATTGTCCAGGTCGTGGGCGATTTCAATAACCGTGACCGAGGGGAATGCTTGTTGGAGTCGGGCGCGAACCTCCGCAACAAGTGTTGGGTTCAAATGGGCGGTGAATTCATCTAATACCAGCACGCGGCCGCCACGCAATAATGCTTGGGCGAGGGAGAGGCGTTGTCGTTGCCCACCGGAAAGCGCGGCACCACCTTCACCCACGGAATCAGAAAGCTCCACTTCCCCATCCAGGCAGGCCAGATACAGCGCATCCGCTAATTCGGCTTCGGTGGCGTTCGGTGCGGCGAGGCGCAAATTTTCCGCAACGGTGGCATTCATCGGCCGAATGTCCTGAGTAACCACCGCTACTGCGCTACGCAAGGCATCAACGTTGTAATCGCGAATATCTCGGCCATCAAGCACTACCGAACCGGAGTCCACATCCCAGTAGCGCAGCAATAATTTGGCAATGGTGGATTTGCCTGAACCTGTGGAACCAACCACGGTAGTCCAGGAACCCGGGGCGACCTCCAGACTGACGTCTCGTACTACGGGTTGAGGTGCACCATCGTAGGTGAAGCTCACGTCGCGCCACTGCACACTAACGCCGGGACCGTGGGCGTCGATAAGCGAACCACCATCAGGCAACGCCAAACCTGCGTGCGAAAGCCCCCACACTCGACGGGCGGCCGCAAGTGATTGCGAAAAATGATTGCCCAGATCAGTGACCTCGTTGATCATGTCCCAGCAGCGCAACACCGCGAACATGGCCGCCACGCTAAGCGCCAAATTATCGGTGGGCGGCAACAACATCAACACCACGGACATCCGGGCGGCGGCAATCAAACCACCGCGTGTGCCGACGATGCCGCTGCGCCGAATAATGCTGGACACCAGCGGTGTTTCCAACTCGGCGAGCTCACGGTGCCGTCGTTCGACAGCACCATAACCGGTAACCTCAGCCACTCCGCCAATGGAATCCGTAACATGCTGGGCGATCTTGCCGCGCGCCCCAGTCACACCAACCGCGAACTTATACGCACTGGTATCCACGCTAATCAACGCGGCCAGCAGCAAAATCCCCGCCGCAACAAGCCCCTGCCACGGCAACACTACGGCGATCATAATGACCACCGCAATGGGCACCACCAGCGCGGAAATCACCGGCGCGGTGGTGTGGGCGAAAAAGACCTCGATCTGAGCAATATCGCGGGTCAGGCGGGTGAGCATATCGCCACTGCCCACGGCGTTGGTGCCCGTTCGCGTCATAATGGCAGGCGCCTGGGGGTAGATGTCTCGGAACGCACGAATGCGTATCAGTTCGAGGGCTTTAAACGCTACCAAGTGGCCGAAATAGTGTTCGAGATATCGTAGGAATGCCTTGACCAGGGCCATCACGATCATGGCAATTACCACCGTGGTAACGCTCATGGTTTGCGTCATCAGCGCGTACACCGGCACCACATACAGCAGAATGCCCAGCACTTGATTGGCAATGCGGCACAACGTAGACACGCCCAACGGCGCCAACACCGGCCGAGTAATGCCAATGAGCCACATCACTAGCTGCCCGACAGTGGGGTTTGTAGTACTCATGATTGATCCTTAATGTCCCCGCCGGTGACCCGCAGCACCCGATCCATATGGTTGAGCGAACTAGTGCGATGTGTGACCATGATGAGCGTATACTCCGGCCCAAGGTCGTTGATGGCAGCCAGGATTTCCCGTTCGGAAGCCAAATCTACGTGCGATGTTGGTTCATCGAGCAGTATCACACGACGCCCCGAAATAATCGCACGCGCGAGCGAAATGCGTTGCGCTTGGCCACCGGAAATACCTAACCCCTGCTCACCCAATTCGGTTGCGAGCCCACGTGGAAACCGTCGAATTTCATCCGCCACATGCGCACGCTCCAGCGCCTCCCACATCTGCTCCTCGGTGGCATCCGGACAGGCAATGCGCAGGTTGTCGGCTATGGTTCCGCTAAATAGCCATGTTGTCTGCGCCACGCTTGCCGACGCCGCGCGCAGCCCACCATCCACTTGGCCCGCCACCGAAACACTCCCTGATTGCGGACGCAAATCCCCTTTCAACAGGGATAAAAGTGTCGACTTCCCCTGCCCGGAAGGGCCTACAATAGCGACCCGCTCACCTTGCTGAATAGTAAGGTTGGCACCATTGAAAATCGGCTGCTCGTAACCAAAATGCAGGTCTTTCACAACCACCTCAGCATCGGTTGCTGGTTGAGTGGTACTTGCTGGCTCAGTCGCCCGGTCCCGAAGGAATCCGAAAATCCCGCGCTGGGCGCCAAGGCCACTCATACCTACATAGAAAAACGCGCCGATCTGATCCATAGGTTCGAGGAGCAGAATGCTCATCCCGATCAGACAAATCGCCTGACCTGTCGAATAATCCCCCGACATGGCCATGGCCGCCGCAGTGGTGACCAGCGCTAAGCTGCACGCGGCGTCGATAACAAACAAGATCAGCTGATTGCCTTTGAGCAGCTGCATCACCGCCAACCGATTACGTTCGCCAGTTTGCGCTAACTGTTCAGATACCCGCCCAGCCGCACCCAAAAGCTGCAGCGTGCTCAAAGATTTCAACGCATCCATATACGCCGCAGCAAGTGCCTTACGCGCATCCTGCGAATCTGACGATGCCCGCGACGCCAACTTCCGGAACCCCGTCACCAGGACTGGAACGATCAACAACATGAGCAGCAACACCAGCGCAGGGTACGGAGAAATATAGACGCCCATAACGGCGACGACCAGGAACGGGGCGGACAACGAGGAAATCACTTGCCCCACAAACCCCACCCGCATCATCATCATTTTCTCGCTGAGTTCCGTGGCGAGCGCCACCGTCGAACCCGTACTAGTTGTTGCAGACCGCGCCGGACCCGCCGTAAACACCGCATCAATAATGCGATGCCGAATGCGATTCTCCTCCAGGATTTGTCCCCGAGCCACCAAAATATTGCGCGCCAAGATAGTTGCGAATATTAAAACAAGCCCGATCACAATAGGAGTTAATGGGGGGTGCGCCGGGTAAGCATCAATAATATTGCCCGCCCCAACCAGCGTGAGGCACATACCAAATACCGACAACCACGTGAGTACAACGCTCATCGAAATTGTGTAAAGTGCCTGGTGACTAAGGCGATAAGGCGCCGACTTACGAGTTTTATCTCTGGCGCCTTTGGCTTGCCTAACTTTCATGGATTCATGATAAGCGAGCACTCTATTGCGACTGACACCCCTGCAAACTTTCAGACAACTACGTTGTAAAACTATTGATGGTCAGAGATGGCGCGAGGTTGTTAGTGCACCTGATGAACATCTGGATATTTTCGTACAGTTCCATGGTGCCCGAGGAAAAGAATTCAGGTGAGCCGGTTCACAATATCACTTGTGCGTTATTTTTTCTTCAAATTACGCCTCGACATCGGACGTGGCGACCCGGCGGCTGGCCAGTAGATCAAGGGTGCTGGCGCAGGCACCTTTGGACCACCCCCGAAGTGGTGTATTTGGTGCACAAAGTGTTGCTGGGAGTTGGGGTGCTGAACTGCTGGTTTGATGGTCT